>JAKSQF010000002.1 GCA_024404235.1 Clostridia bacterium
GCCATTGATAAAGTAGGTCTTCGGGTACAGACGCACTGCACCCTGACCGCCGCCCGCGGTATGATGCGGATGTTTGCCGAAACCAACGAAGAAAAATACAAAAACGGCGCCGAAAAGATTTATGACCTTTACGTCAACGGCGGCGGAATGACCTATACCTACCAAAATCTGAACTGGTGGGGGCGACCCGACACTTGGACCGAGCCGTGTGCCGTTGTCGACTCGCTGATGCTGGCATTAGAACTTTACAAGGTAACGAAGAAGGATGCTTACCGCACGGTTGCCGCGCGCATTTACCACAACGGTTTTTCGACCCTGCAACGGGATAACGGCGGCGCCGGCACCGATACGCTTGTAACGGTCGACAGCCCGTGGGATGACCTGCAGGCACAGATGTACGAAGCCTTTTTCTGCTGCACGATGCGGTTGGCCGAAGGGTTATGGTATATCGGTGAAAACAAAGAACTTTTATATGCCGAAACCTGCGGCACGGTCACCAAAAACGAAAACGGTGTTTACTGTGACGGCGATATTGTTTACGTTTTGCCCGATGAGGCGTTACGGCCGTATGCCGAAGCGTCGGTCACGGTGGACGGAATGATTCTTACACCGATCGTAAAATACTACCGTGTGCCCAAAGAAATTATTGAAAGCGCACGGCAGAAGATATTGTTTGAATAATCATCAGGAGTTTTTTATGGAAAACAAACCGCTTTATACATTAGAACAGATTATGGCGCCTTTATGGGAAGCCGATACCGTTTATGATGAACGATTACTGTTTGTCCGTCAACCGGACGGAACGGCCAAAGCACCGCTTTTATACAAACCGATAAAACTTTTAGAAGTGACCGATGCCGAGCATACCGTCACCTATGAAGAAGGACGGGATTACACCTGCGAGGACGGGCAAATTTGTTTGACCGAAAACAGTCGAATTTTTGCCTTTACACCGAACGAGTTATTCCCGAAAGAGCCCGAAAAAGGCGCTTCCTTTCCCCTGCCGAACGGCAATCTTTTGTTCCACGAAGGCGAGTTTTTCCACCTGCGGCAGACCTCGGTGACCTATACCTGCGTGCCGGATTGGAGTGGCTGTCGGCCGAGCTTTTGCGGTGGATTATTGCCCCGCACCGTGGCGTTATTAAAAGAAAAAAAGCCGATCAATATTCTACTGTACGGCGACAGCATTTCGGCCTGTGCTAACGCCAGCGGCGTGAAGGGTTGGGCACCCTTTCAGCCCGATTACGGCACTTTGCTGATACAGTCATTAGAACAGCATTACGGCACAAAAATCAACTACACCAACACGTCGGTTGGCGGAAAAGAAACCGTTTGGGCGATTAAAAACATTGAAGAAAACGCCGTTTCGCACCGACCCGACCTTGCCATTATTGCTTTCGGTATGAATGACGGCGGCAAGACCCCGCAGGACTTTGCCGCAAATCTGCGCACGATCATTGAGAAAATCCGTGCAGCCGTGCCGAATTGCGAATTTTTATTGGTTGCCACTACCCTGCCCAACCGTCTGCTGACCGATCCGGCGGCACCGTTTTGGGGTAATCAGGAAAACTTCTACCCCGTTATGAAAGAAATTGAAGCCGACACGAAAGGTGTGGCAGTTGCCAATATGACCGCCATGCACCGTGATTTATTGCAGCGCAAACGTTTTATTGACCTGACGACCAACCACGTCAACCACCCGAACGACTTTTTGTACCGCTTCCAAGCGCAGTTCTTATTTAATATGTTGGCAAAATAAAAATTTTTCTTTCCCCCGACCGAGGAAATCACGCTTCGGTCGGGGATTTTTTGCGCCATTTTTCGGCAAAACCGCCGTTTTTTATTTTTGCAATGTGCTTGCCCGATGCACAAGCAAACGACTTTTCAATATACTGATAACGGACGTTGTCCGAAGAAATGGCACCTGCCAAAGATTGGAGCAAAACGATGAAAAGTATAACAGAACTGCTGAACGAGGGTACCGGCCCCTGCTTTGAACAGCAGGACGGGATCCTTACAATGGCGTTCGTAAATATGCAACCCTTTTCGGACGTTTACGAGCCGGAAACGGGATACACAAAAGGAACGATTTTCCCCGATTTGGATAAACCGCTGTTGGTTGGAGGGTTACCCGAATGAACGACAGAAAATATATGCTACGAAAGATTTGGGAAATGGACTTTGCCCTGCACGAGTTGGTACTGTTTTTAGATACGCATCCGAAAAACGCAAGGGCACTTGAGCTGACACGCCAATACCGTGCGCGGCGAGCTACAGCCATTGCCGAATATGAAGCGGTTTTCGGCCCCTACCAACCTACGGCCGACAGTACCCCTGCAGAGGGCGAATGGAAATGGATCAAGGGACCGTGGCCTTGGGAATTTGACGGAACGGAGGTTTGAAATTATGTGGCAATATCAGAAAAAACTGCAATACCCTATCAACATTAAAAATCCGAATCCGAAATATGCGCAAATCATTATCAGCCAATACGGCGGGCCGGACGGTGAATTAGGCGCTTCCATGCGATATTTGACCCAGCGCTATTCCATGCCGTACGACGACGTAAAAGCGACCTTGACCGACATCGGCACCGAGGAACTGGCGCACCTTGAAATGATTTGTGCCATGGTGCATCAGCTGACCCGGAAGTTGACCCCGAAACAAATCAAGGATGCCGGCTTTGACACCTATTTTGTCGATCACACCAACGCCGTTTATCCGATTGCGGCTTCAGCATTGCCGTGGCGCGCCGAGTATATTCAGGCAAAGGGCGACATTTTAGCCGACCTGCACGAGGATCTTGCCG
This sequence comes from Clostridia bacterium, assembly GCA_024404235.1. Taxonomy (GTDB): domain Bacteria; phylum Bacillota; class Clostridia; order Oscillospirales; family Acutalibacteraceae; genus UBA737. The sequence continues at coordinate 2,810 of JAKSQF010000002.1, forward strand.
CCGAGCAAAAAGCACGGGTGACCTACGACAACCTGATCCGCTTGATCGACGACCCCGATATTCTTGACCCGCTGCGCTTTTTGCGGGAACGGGAAATTGCCCATTACCAGCGTTTCGGCGAAGCCCTGCGCCGCACGACCGATCGGCTGGACAGCAAAAACTACTATGCCTTTAACCCAAGTTTTGACAAATAAACAGCACTTTAAGGCAAAATATCAGCGCTTGGATAAAATCAAATATCAAACTGCAAGTGAGTTCGGTTTTGTACCGAACTCATTTCTTTAAAAGGTACCGTTTTCTACGAAAAGGGATTCAATCCTTGGCAATTAACCTTTTTCAACGCTTTTGGATTGCATTTTTTCGACGGCTATGCTACACTCATATAAAAAGGAGTGGTACAATGTATAAAGCATCAAGTGAACGGTACAATAATATGACCTACAATCGCTGTGGTGACAGCGGCTTATTGCTTCCCGCCGTGACCATGGGTCTTTGGCACAATTTCGGTGACAGGGACTGCTTTGAAACCATGCGCCAAATGTGTTTTACGGCCTTTGATAACGGCATAACGCATTTTGATATTGCAAACAATTACGGTCCCGCACCGGGTAGTGCAGAACGGAACTTCGGCGAAATTCTGCGGCGCGATCTTGGGGCTTACCGCGATGAAATGATCATCAGCACCAAAGCCGGATATTATATGTGGGAAGGACCCTACGGAAATCTCGGCAGCCGGAAATATCTCATTGCAAGCTTAAATCAAAGTTTACAGCGGCTCGGTCTTGATTACGTTGATATTTTCTATCACCACCGCCCCGACCCTGATACGCCTTTAGAAGAAACCATGACGGCACTTGCCGACATCGTACGCTCCGGCAAGGCGTTGTACGTCGGACTTTCCAACTACAACGGTGAACAGTTGGAAAAAGCAGAAGCCATCCTTTCGGAACTGCACGTTCCTTTTGTGATCAACCAAAACTGCTACAACATCTTTAACCGCAGCATTGAAAACAACGGGTTAAAGGATGCGGCAAAACGTCTGAAGAAGGGCATTATCGCCTTTTCCCCATTGGCGCAGGGTTTGTTGTCGGACAGATATATGAACGGCATTCCGACAGACAGCCGCGCCGGCAAAAGCGGAACGTTTTTAAAAGCCGACACCATTACCGAAGAGAAGATTGCAAAAGTGAAGGCGCTGAACGAAATTGCAGTCGATCGCGGGCAAACGCTTTCGCAAATGGCCTTAAGCTGGATTTTGCGCGACGGTATTGTAACAAGCGTCTTGTTCGGTGCTTCCAAGCCGGAGCAGGTTTTAAGCAACCTGAAAGCGCTTGACAACATTTCTTTTACCGACGAAGAACTGCAAGCCATCGACCGAATTTCTTTAGGATAAACCCACCATTCAAAAAGACAGCCGCTCTCGTGCGGCTGTCTTTTTTGCCTACTGTTTCTTGTTAAAACTAATAACTACTGTCAAGGTTTCTGCTTTTATTACCGGTATAATTCGTATAGGCTTACAATAGATGTGTTACAGTTAAGTTGCAGACAATTTATGCAGGTATGCTAACGGAAGGTAAATACCTTCCCCAAAGCAGTTAGGTGCAAAAATACTGGTTTAAATAATGAATTTTCGGCTCAAATTGCAAGCCGGCAAACATGCCGTAAAAACAAAAAAGCCGCCTATGTTTTTACACATAGACGGCTATTTTCATTATGCCCTAATTTACATTTTCGGGAGTGTTTTTCACTCTGCATACTACTGTTCCGGTCCGTTCGCACAGCGGAAGTGAGTTTTGACTATTATTACTTGAGATCACTCTAACACCCGATGATACTCATTAGGATTGTTTATTATCCAAAAACGTGAAATAAAGGAAAAATCCAAGAGCCGCTTTTTTTCGCCCGAGCTCCTCTTTCAATCAGAATTCAACGCCGTAGAAGGGTGATACCTTCCAACCGGAACCGGTGAATGCGCCGTAGAAATAAATTGTATCGGTCGTGGAAACAAACCGGCTGTTTGCATTTGCGCCCTGATCGGTGAGATAAATTCTCGTCCAAGCATTGGCCTTTAAGGTGGCATAAGCGTAATAGCCCCAATCGGTCGTGTAATTGATGTTTACGTCGGCCGAGGTGGGATTGTACACGTAGAACGCAACGGCCTGTGCATCGTGGAAGCCTTCCTGCTTGGAACGTTCGGTCAAAGCGATATACGTACTGTCGGATACAGACTGCACTGCACCAAACGTAGCATCGGAAACGTTGGGCTGAAGCGTACCGTCTACGCCAAGGGCATTGGCGGCATCCTTAACAATCAGACCGTTGCCGATATTATCCGCCGCATAGGTATTGATGCCATAGAAGGAGGTCATCTTCCAACCCATTCCCTTGAAGGCACCGTAGATGTAAATGGTGCGATTATCCGAAATGCTGAACGAACCGGCGGCATTGACAACGTTGGTCATTTCAATGCGGGTCCACGCCTTTGCTTTCAGCACTGCGTACTGGTTATAGCACCAATCCTGCGTCCAATAGATGTTTACATCGGCATTGGTCGGGTTATACATATAGCAGTAAACCGCCTGACTGTTCTTAAAGGCATCGGATTTAAGATTTGGCGTAATAGCAACGTAGGTCGAAGCCGAAATCACGTTAACTGCACCAAACGAGGCATCGGTCATACCGGATACCACACCGCCGTCGGCCGCATAGGTGGACGTTTCGGCGTCGATCACAATCGGGTCAGACGATTCGGGTGTTTCTTCTTCCGGATCAAATACACCGTAAATGCTCGTTACCTTCCAGCCGTCACCGGTAAATGCACCGTCGAAATAAATGGTTGCGCCGCCGGTCAGCATCCTATAGGTGCTTCGGGTGGTTTGAAAATCAGCAAGATAGACGCGGGTCCAGGAATTGGCCTTTAACAGGTAATAACCGTAGAAGTCCCAATCCATAGTGAAGTCGCCCTGAACATCGTTATCGGTCGGATTGTAGATGTAGAAATATGCGGCCTTGCTTGCGGCGAATTCTTCACTCTGCTTTACACCGTCCAAAGCAAGCCAAGAAGCATTCGAGAAGGTCATTACCTTGCCGAAAGTAGCATCGTCAACGTTATTGGTCACCGTACCGCTACAACTGAAGGCGTTTTCTGCCACGTCAAATACGACCTTGTCGGACTGGATATCGTTCAACCCGTATTCCTTCATACCGAAGAAAGAGGTCAGCTTCCAGCCGTCGGCACCGAAATCGCCGTAGAAATAAACGGTACCGTTGCCGCTTACATTAGAAATCATCTGACGGTTTGCGGCAGTGCCGTAATCGGTGAATTCCACACGGGTCCAGGCATTGGCCTTCAACACGGCATAGCGGTAGAAGCCCCAATCCATTGTGTAGTTGATATTTACGTCTGCATTAGTCGGGTTATACATATAGAATACAACCGTTTTGCTTTCGAGGAAGTTGGCATCCTTCAAAGCAGCAGGCAACGTGAAGTAGGTAGCATCGGACAAGGTGTATACCTTACCGTAGGTATCGTCGATCACGTTCATTGCAAGCGCACCGTCGGTGCCGAGATTCTGGCAGGAGGCATCTACCACGATCGGCAGATTACCGGCCGCATAAGAGATCAGGTAACGCATTCGTGCTTCACACTGTTCCAACACGGAAAGATTATCGACCTGTGCCTTAGATTCGGCGCTTAATGCATCATACGCGCTTCTTGCCGCTTCGACAGCCGCCTGATCGTCCAAGGTCAGTTCGGTGTAGTAGGGCAATGCGTTGATCATATTCACAACTGCCGCCGGCAGTGCATTGGAATTGACGGCATAAATGTCGCTGATCTTCCAAGCATTTGCGCAGGAAATATCCTGCCAGAAGTTAAAGAATGCGACCTTGCCGTTATAATCGGATGCTGGAACGCAGATTTCAGTCCAAGCACCGGCGGTAAGCGTAAAGGGCTTTGTATTCGACCAGTTATGGGAATACTCGGCCGTTACGTCGGTGGCAAGCGGATTGTAAACGTAGAATTTTACGGTATCGTACTGCGGATCGACCGTTAACAGTTCGTCAACGAACTGTGCACAACCGCCGACCGTACTGTCAACCTTAAATTCGGTAATACGTCCGTAGACCGGATCAACGGAATCGGTAATCGTTCCGTTCCACTTATAGTCGATACCGAAACGGTTATCGGCCGAGCAATCGGCAAAGTGATAAACATCGGCATAACCGGCAATCATTTCGGTCAGTTTTTTCAGTTCGGTCTTAACACTTTCCGGAACGTTTGCCTTTTCCCTGTTCGACAGAGAATCGTACAGAGCAATGGCGTTGTAGACGGCCGTATAATTCTTCGGCATTTCGGCGTTTTCCATTGTGGAAACTGTCGAAACGGTGGTGATAACACGATTGATTTTGGTCTGCTGTTCTTGAGTGACAGAGTCAATCAGCACCAAAGCGGCGCCGCCGGCTTCCAAAGAAACCGTACAAGAGTTACCTGAAACGGTATCGGTCAGTGCAGAGGAAATGACGTGTGCCGTGTGGGCACCGTCAAAATTCAGGGTAATATCGCGTGCTTTGTTGATATCGTAGTTAACAACATAGAGTGCCGTTTTGCCGTAGTAATCGAAACAACCGACAACGGCACCGTAATGGTCAAGGGCGGGAACGGAAACGCTTGTCAGTTCGTTGTACGAGGACAGCACATTGGTGCCGACCACGTTGCGAACGGCATAAGTGCCGACCGGAATAATGCCCTTGCTTTCGGCCTTCATCAGAACATCGTCAACGGCGGCGATATTCTTATTGACGGATTTTGCATAGTCATACCACTGGGTCGGGGTACCGTCGGCGCCGATCAACGCATTTCTTGCAAAATCGTTTTGGGTGCCGGTATGCGAATAGAAGTACGGCTGCAGCAGCGGGAAGTACTGAATGCCCTTTGCACCGTAAGCCAAGGACATATTGACGTTCCAGCGGAACTGTGCTTCACTCGGCAGGTATTTGGAGGAAGGCGAATTATCGCCGTTATCACGGAAATCGTTACCTGCCTGAACGAAAGCCCAGAACGGAACGTTGTGGTCAATAGATACCTGACGTACCATGCCGAGGTTTTCGAAATATTCGGAACAATCGGTGATGGAAGCACGGTTATACACATAATAGTCGAAGGACAACTGCTTCGGTGAGTAGGTCGTGCAGTATTCCTCTAAATAATCGGCATAATTCTGCGCAGTACCGTTATTGCTCCAATACGGCAGGAGGTTTACATAGCCGGTCAGGTTGGCGTAACCGTTGATCAATCTTGCCAAAGCGGCATTGTTGACCATATCCCTGCCGTGATTCCACGAAGCCCAGTATTCGGGGTTAGGGTAGGTTGCGGATGACGGCTCGTCGGCAATGGAAATACCCTTAAAGGAATTGTAGGAGCTGAAATCCTTGACGCAATTTGCCATAGTATCCGCGGTGGCCGTATTGGTAAGGTTGCTTGAAACAAACATACCCAAGCCGTATTTTTCAGCCAGCGCCAATTCTTTCTTGACGTTTTCGGTGCGTTTGGTCGCCGGCGTTGCCGTATTGGCTGTGTAGGTGATCAGGTTTACACCGCAATCGGCAATCAGCTTATAAAAACGGTCGGAAATATAATCCGGAGTGTTATAGCCGGTATACGAATTGGCATAACGCTGATCGTTCGGGCCCCAGAAGCCGCCGATCGGCATTTCGGTTTCAATACCGTTATTGTAGGAAGTGGCGTTGACGCCATCGGCAAACGTATCAAGGCCGAGAACATTCTTTTTCATCAGCAGAACGTCGGCGGCATCAACCGTATCATCGGCATTGACGTCGATTGCCATCTTCTTCACCTTTGTCAGCGTACCGCCGGCAATGACCTTTTTTATTGCAACCAGGTCGATAACGTTCACGGCGTTGTCCGCATTCAGGTCGCCCTGACGGTACAATACCACGTTTTGTGTCGTTGTTTTGACGTCCTCGCTTTTAACGATGGCATATTCGCCCGGCACAGCCAATTCCGTACCGCTTTCGACAGCCTCACCGTTGACAGTGACATCGCCGGTCGAGGTGACCAGATAATTACCGTCGGCAAGATCGTAATAATATTCCTCACCGGTCGAAAAAGCGATACCGGCATCCGCTGCGGTGCCGTCTGCCGCATCGGCCGAGGCGGTGATTCCCATAATACCGGCCTGCATACTGACAGCCAACATACAAAGTACTGTGGTGCCGGAAATCCATTTTCTGAAAAACTGTTTTTTCATTATAGGTCCTCCCTAAATGATGTATGAAAGATTATTTCAGTGTGCGCACGGCACCGAATACGTTGCCGTTCACAATGCCCTGTACGGTAACGGAAGATGCAGTGGTGATATTGCCGATTTCAAGAATGGCAACATAAGTACAACCAAGGTCGGCAGCCGTCACAAGATTGCCGCCATTGTAGAACGAATCATAAACGCTGTCTACGCCGATGATCTCTTCTTCCCCGTTAACAACAAGCTTGAAAGCAACGGAGTCGTAAGCCTCGATGGTTTCGGCATCATCGCACAGCTTCATAATAAGACGGGTATTGTTGCCCTTGGTCTGCGTGCCGATTTTCAGGTCTTCCGATACAGGCGCTTCTTCTTGGGCAACATCCACACGGTAGAAGGGCGAAACCTTCCAGCCGTTACCGGTAAAGTTACCGTAGAAATAAACCGTGTCGGTCGTAGAAACAAACTGACGGTTCGCATTTTCACCCTGATCGGCAAGATAAATTCTCGACCACGCATTGGCCTTCAAGGTAGCATAGGCGTAATAGCCCCAATCGATCGTATAGTTTACGTTAACGTCGGCCGAAGTGGGATTGTAGACGTAGAACGCCACAGCCTGTGCATCGTGGAAGCCTTCCTGCTTGGAGTTTTCGGTCAATGCGATATAGGTACTGTCAGATACCTCCTGCAATGCACCAAACGCAGCATCGGAAACGTTCGGCTGAATCGTACCGTCTACGCCCAAAACGCTGACTGCATCCTTTACAACGGCGCCGTTGTCGACGTTATCCGCCGCATAGGTGCCGATACCGTAGAAGGAAGAAACCTTCCAGCCTTCACCGGCAAATGCACCGTAGATGTAAATGGTGCGGTTATCCGCAATACAAAGGCTGCCGGCACCGTTTACAACGTCGGTCATTTCAACACGGGTCCAAGCCTTTGCCTTCAGTACCGCATACTGGTTATAGCACCAGTCCTGTGTCCAATAGACATTTACGTCAGCATCGGTCGGGTTGTAGATATAGGTATAAACTGACTTTGCTTTCTTGAATTCATCCGTCTTGAGGGCAGGAGTGATCGCAATATAGGTCGAATCGGAAATATTGTTGATAGCACCGTGGGTGGCATCGGTCGCGCCGGCAATAGCGGTGCCGTCGACCGCATAGGTTGCCGTTGCGGCGTCGATTGCAAGCCATTCGGCCGGGTCCGGCGTTTCTTCTTCGTCAAACATACCGTAAATGCCGGTAGCCTTCCAACCTTCGCCGGTGAAAGCACCGTCAAAATAGATTGTGCCGCCGTTGGTCAGCAGTTTATAGGTATCGGCAGTTGTCTGAAAATCGGCAAGGTAGACACGGCTCCAGGAATTGGCCTTTAATAAATAATAACCGTAAAAGCCCCAGTCGATGGTGAAATCGCCCTGAACGTCGTTTTCGGTCGGATTGTAGATGTAAAGATAAGCCGCTTTGCTTGCAGCGTATTCCTCGCTTTGCTTGACGTTTTCCAAAGCAAACGAAGTGGCATTCGAGAAGGTCATCACCTTACCGAAGGTGGCATCGTCGACGTTATTGGTTGCCGCACCGTCACAGCCGTAGGCATTTTCGGCAACGTCGAACACGACCTTATCAGACGTGGCAGCGTATTCTTTCAAACCGTAGAAGGAAGAAATCTTCCAACCGTCAGCACTGAAATCACCGTAGAAATAAACAGTGTCGCCTGTGTTGGAAATGAACTGACGGTTTGCGGCAGTACCGAAATCGGAAAATTCCACACGGGTCCACGCATTCGCTTTCAAGGCGGCGTAACGGTAGAAGCCCCAGTCCATTGTGTAGTTGATGTTTACATCGGTGTTGGTCGGGTTGTATACGTAAAAAGCGACCGATTTACTTTCAAGGAAATTTGCATCCTTCGCCATAGCGGGCAATGTGAAGAAGGTGGCACCGGTCAAGGTGTATACCTCACCGTATGCGTCATCGTCCACGTTCATGGCAAGTGTACCGTCTGTGCCGAGGGTCTGCCAAGCGGCATCCACAACGATCGGCAAGCCGTCGACCGTTTCGGCCGACGTTACGATTCCCATTACGCCGACCTGCATGCAAACAGCCAGCATACAGAGTACCGTCATAACCGAAACCAATTTTTTCAGAAATTGCTTTTTCATAGTATCCTCCTAAAAATTATTTATTAAATAAAAGCATTCAAAAGGCACTTTTTTAGGTCAAAACCTTCAAAGTAACGATTTCAAATGGCTTTATTCCGAAGGTAACACGGTTGTTTTCAACCGACAAAACCGATTCTTCCCGCTCGGTCAAATCGCACAGGGCCACGCTTTTAACATCAAACCCGAACTGCAGCGTAACGGGTTTTGTTTCGCAATAGGCCTCATACAAACGGATGACCGCTGCCGTGCCGTCCTCCGACTTTTTGACGGCTTCGACGAAAACGCCGTCGGTCGAACAGTCAATGAACGAATAGTTATCCGACAAAGCACCGTCCTGCTTGGGAACGGTAACAGCACAAAGCGGACGATTCAAAACGTAAGCATTTTGCATAACGCCGCCCTGACGAAAATCACCGACGTGCGGCAAAAGTGAATAGGTAAATTCGGGGATATCGTCCGAAGCACCGTCGTACGGGAAACTGCCGGACTTTAACAGCGTAACGGAAAGGTTGTTATCCGCTGCTGCAAAGCCGTATTTTCCGTCGTTCAAAAGGGCAAATCCGTAATTGTTTTCCGAGCAATCGACCCACTTATGTGCAGGACTTTCAAACTTTGCCGAATCCCAACCCGCATTGGCGGTCGTACTGCGTTCAACGTTACCGAACTGAATATCAAACGTAGCCTTGTTGAAAAGCAAATTCAGCGGAAAATGCGCCTTTAACAGTTGCTTTTTTTCTTTCCAGCTGATATTCGTTACAACGTCGATTCTGCGAATGGAATGGGCATACAGATAAATCTTCTGCGTAATGACCGAATTACCGTAATGACGGGTAATGCAAAGACCTGCACGGTCGCCGTCTGCAATAACCTCAAACACGGCGGGGGCGCAGAGTTCCCACGACTTTTGCTTATAATAGGGCGCTATTTCCCAGTTATCATACTGGAAGGGCATATCCTCGTAAGCGACCAGACGGTTGAGTTTTTCACCCGGCTGACACAGTTCCCTGCCGTTTTCTTTATCGAACAGTGAAACAATACCGCCGTCTTCGGAAAACTTCAAGACATAAACGAAGTTTTCAATTCCATGTTCTGAAACGGTGACCGCATCTCCATCCGGTAAGGCTTCAAAAACCTTATAGCCGAGCGGCGGAACGTTTTTGACGATTTTCGTCTGCCCGTCGACGTTCAGCGTACCGTCACAGGCAAAGCCGTTGGGATTGAATACCGCCAAACCGCCCTGTGTTTTTATGTTGGCGGCGATATTTGACAACGCATTTTGCCGAATCTTATCGGTTTCGGCGAAAAGACGATTATACTGTTCGTCGCTTTCGTCATAAACCTCTTTGATTGCCGAACCGGGCAGAATATCGTGGAACTGATTAAGCAACAGCAATTTCCAGTTTTCAAACAGTTCCTTTTGCGGGTATTTGGTATCGGCCAACTGCTCGGCCATTACCGAGTACAGTTCACTGCCGAACATCGCCGCTTCGCCCAAGCGGTTATTTTTTTTGTTTTTCGGCACAGAGGTATAGGTACCGCGGTGATACTCGAAATATATTTCGCCGTTCCAGGTCGGCAGGCGCTTGAATTCGGCGGCCGATTCGGTGAAATTATGCTCGATTTCAGCCAACGTTTCCCCTACTGTGCTGATTTTGGTTTTCGGAAATCCCGGAATACCGTAGGCAAAGCGGCGCTGGCGTTCCAACATATCGCTCGTCGGGCCACCGCCGCCGTCCCCCCAGCCGTAGGTCATCATCGTGGTATGATTAAATTCCTTTGGCTGATAGCGATTCCACGTTCCGAGAACGTGCGAAGGGGTAAGATTTGCAACGTAGGTCGTTTCGCCGTTATCGTAAATACCCATCCGCGGATTGCAGTCGCAGGTGGAAATCATGTGGGTAAAGATCTCGCTGCCGTCGATGCCCTTCCAGATAAAGGTATCGTAGGGCATACGGTTGGTATCGTTCAGGCCGATTTTGGCCGTTACAAACTTTTCGATGCCGCTTTTTTTCATAATCTGCGGCAAAGCCCCGTTAAAACCGAAGGCATCCGGTTCCCAAAAGATTTTACAATCGACGCCGAATTCGTCTTTGAAAAACTTTTTGCCGTACAAAACCTGACGGACTAGACTTTCACCGCCGGTGAGGTTACAGTCGGCCTCCAACCAAGAGGAGCCTTCAATTTCCCATCGACCCTCTTTGACCTTTTGTTTGATTTTTTCGTACAGATCGGGATTGCGCTCTTTCAAATAGAGATACAACTGCGGTTGGGAGGACATAAACTTGTATTCGGGATATTCCTCCATCAGCTTTAAGACGGTTGAAAAACTGCGCTCCACCTTTTGGCGGGTTTGTTCAAGCGTCCACATCCACGCAACGTCGATGTGCGTGTGGCCGATACAGTTGACGGTTTCATTCGACCCGCAAACGCCGTTGTAAAAATGCCGATGAAGATAATCCTTTGCCGCTTCGACCGAGGCATAAAACGCATCGGAGTGCGGATTTCTGAAATCGACCAAATTGATTGCCTTTTCCAGTACTGCCGACATGGTCGAATAGTTATTATCGTTTTTCGGCAAAGACCGCATACATTCAAACGGGACCCGAAAATCGTAAAACAGACTTTGGGTGCGTTCGTCCTTATACTTGACCGAAAAATACACCGGCAGTGCGCGTTCAAAGGTGTGGGTATAAAAATGCAGCAGCATTTTATAATGACCGGGTTTGAGATAAACCTCGGTGTGGTTGATGTCAATTCCCTGCACGACCTCGCCGTTAAGATACAAAAGTCCCTGCGGGCGTATGGTACAGGCAACGCCGTAGATGAAGGTTTCGACCGACAGATAGGCTTTTGTGTTTTCATCCGTTTGCGCAATATCAAATTCAGCAGAAAACCAGTAATACTTTTCCGTTTCAAAAAGTGTATACGGTTTTTCAAACACCGCAAAGTCCGACGTATCGTCGGGCAAAACGTTTTCGCCCGACGACGCTTTATACAAAACGTGTAGCGGCTGTGTTTTTATGACCGCACACCTTGCCAATTCATCGGTTGAGGTAGAGAGTTTTTCTTCAATATTCAAATTCAGCATATTATTCTCTCCCCTTTTGATTATTCCTCGTGATCCAACTGATAAACCGGCGAGATTTTCCAACCTGTACCGGTAAAGGCACCGTAGAAGTAAATATCCTTCCCGCCGGACAGCATCTTTTTATTGGCGGCCGTGCCGAAATCGGCGATCGCCACACGGTTCCAACTGTTTGCCTTCAGTCGGAAATTCGCGTTAAAGCTCCAATCGGTAGTATAATAGCCGTCGATATCGGTGCTTGTCGGATTATAAATATAGAAAGCGGCGTACGAACTTGTCTTGAAGGCATCGGTCATCAAATTCTTATTCAGCTTGAAGAAGGTGCCGTCGGAAAGCTCTGCAACGGTGCCGAAATCTGCATCGGACACGCCGTTTGTTACGCTGCCGTCTGTTTCAAGCTTACCGCTTGACCAATCGATCAGCGTATTTAATCCCACCACGTCCTCTGCCGTATTTTCGGTAATACCGTAGAAGGGCGAAATCTTCCAACCGCTTCCGTTGAACGAGCCGTTGAAGTAAACGGTATAACCGGCGGAAATCATCTGCTTGCCGGTGGCGGCACCGAAATCCTTGATTTCGATGCGGCTCCACGCATTGGCCTTTGCCAAGAAGCTTGGCATATACGACCAATCGTAATCGCTGACGAAGTAGCCGTTTACATCCTTGCTTGTCGGGTTATAGACGTAGAAAAATACTGTATTGCATGCCTTATAGTCTTCGGTCATCAAGGAAGCATCCACCGTAAAGTAAGAAGCGTTCGACAACGCAAATACCTTTTCAAAGGTTTCGTCGTCCATATTGTTCTGAACGGTGCCGTCGGCATCCAACTGACATTCTGCCGGATCAATGATGATCGGATAGGTCTTTTGTTCGGCCTTTTCAAGCACCTTGATCTGTTCAAGCAACGCCGTCAGCTTGCCGTCGTTTTTAACAAGTGCCTTGATTTCGGTCGGAAGCTCGTCATAGGTTTTCTTTACGCTTTCAACCGTTGCCTTATCTTCCAGTGTCAAGTCTTCCACACTCGGCAAAGCATCAATTTGAGCGGAAACCGTATCGGCAACGGCTTCCGATTTCAAGCCGTACAGATCGGTGACCTTCCAAGCATCCTTACACGAAATATCGGTATAGAAGTTGATGAAGTTGATGTTGCCCTGATAATCGGCCGCCGGAATACGCACCTTTGTCCACGCCTTACTCTTAAAGGTCAGGCTGACGGTGTTTTTCCAGTTGTGCGTGTACTCGGCGGGAATATCCTTATCCATCGGGTTATAAACGTAGAATTCCACGTACAAATACTTGGAATCAACCTTCAGCAACCGGTCGGCAAACTGCGCCATACCGCTTTCGGTGCTTTTTACCGTCAGTGCAGTCAGGTTGCCGTAAACCGCATCGACCGAACGCTCGATATCACCCGACCACTTATAGTCAAAGGCGTGTTCCCAAGCAGAGCTGTAAACGTCGTCATAGCAGGCGGCCTTTTCAGCCAAAGCTTCCAGCTTTGTTTTCTGCGTGTCGGAAAGGGATGTGCGTTCTGCAGCGGAAAGCTTATCGTAATTGCGTTTAACGTTCATCACGTTGGTGTAATCACGCGGCATTTCCGAAGCGTCCACGTCGGGCAACGCGTCGATCATAATGGCAACCATTTTCTTTTCGGCCGCAACCAGCTTACTGTAATTGCTGACCGCTTTCTGTGCGGCCTTCGGTAATGCATCGTACTTCTGGCGAATAAGCGACAGCAGTTCGTTATCGTCGGCTGTCAGCTTTACCGGTATGGTATTGATCAGGTCAATGCAATCCTGCGCAATAGCTTTGCCGGTAACACCGTAAAGGTCGGTGACCTTCCATGCATCCTTACACGAAATATCGGTGTAAAAATTCATAAAGTTGATGGTGCCGGCGTAATCTTCCGCAGGGATGCGGACCTTGGTCCATGCCTTGCTCTTCAAATTGACCGAAACGGTCTTATTCCAGTTGTGGGTATACTCGCCGATAACATCCTTTGCGGTCGGGTTGTATACGTAGAATTCCACGTAAACGTACTTATCGGAATTGACCGTCAGCAGGCGGTCGGCAAACTGTGCCATACCGCTTTCGGTACTCTTAACCAGCAATTCGGTCATATTGCCGTAAACCGGATCGACCGATTTCTTGATATTACCGGTCCACTTATAATCATACGCCGGTTCTAACGTTGCGCTGTAAATATCCGCATAATTTGAAGCCTTTTCAACCAACGCATTCAGTTTATTCTTCTGTGCGGCGGAAATGGCCGAACGCTCGGTAGCGGAAAGTTTATCGTAATTGCGCTTGGCGTTCATTACGTTGGTATAATCGCGTGGCATTTCGGAGTTCTTTGCATCCGGCAAGGCGTCGATCATCAGCGCAACCATCTTCTTTTCGGCCGTGACCAATTTGCTGTAATTGGTGACCTGCGACTGTACCGTTTTGGACAGTGCATTATACTGCCGGCGAAGGTTGAGCAACAATTCGTTATCCGCCGCCGTCAGTTTTTGGGGAATGGTATTGATGAGGTCAATCATTTCCTGTGCAACCGATTTACCCAAAAGACCGTAATAATCGGTGACCTTCCACGCATCCTTGCAGGAAATATCGCTGTAAAATGCGAAGAGGTTGATGACCCCGCTGTAATCCGATGCTTTGAGCGAGACCTTTGTCCACGCCTTTGCTTTCAGCGTAATGGCGGCGCTGTTCTTCCAGTTATGGGAATACTCCGTCACAACATCCTTAGCAGTCGGATTGTAGACATAGAATTCCACCTTATCGAAACGGGAAGCGACCTTTAACATTTTATCGGCAAACTGCGCCATACCCTTTTCGGTGCTTTTTACCGTCAAAGCAGTATAGTTGCCGTAGGTGGGATCGACCTTGCGGGTAATATCGCCCGACCACTTATAGTCGAATCCTGACTCCAGCGGATCACTGTAAATGTTTTCATAACTTGCCGCCAGTTTAAACAGCGCCGTCAGTTTATTCTTCTGTGCCGCCGTGATCTTGGATTTTTCGACCGCCGACATTCTGTCATAAGCGGTCTTTACACGCATAATGTTGGTATAATCCCGCGGCATTTCGGCATTAGCGGCAGCAGGCAGGCTGTCGATCAGCTTGAGTGCCAGTTTATTTTCGGCTTCAAGCAGTTTCTTATAATTCGTTACCGAAGGCTTTACGTTTTCCTGCAGCGAATCGTACGCAAGTCTTGCTTCGGAAATGGCGTCAAAATCCTTCATGGTAATGCTTGACGCATTCGGCAAGGCATTGATCTTTTTGATGACCGGCTCGGCGACCACGTTGGCCTTTACACCGTACAAATCGGTCATTTTCCACGGATTTTTGCAGGCAATATCCGAATAGAACAGCATAAAGTTGACCGAATGAGCGTAGTCAGCGGTGTCGATTGTGACCTCGGTCCAAGCTTTCTTCTTAAGAATTACGGTTTTATTGTTATTCCAGTTGTGGGAATATTCCGCCGTAACGTCCTTATCGGTCGGATTATAGACGTAGAATATAACCTGCGCATATTCCTTCGGGTCGACCTCAATCAAGCGATCCACAAACTGTGCCGTATCGTTCGTTTTCTTGACGTTCAGTTCGGTATAGTTACCGTACAGCTCATCATATTTCTGAACAGCGGTACCCTGCCAAACGTAGTCGATACCGTTTTCAATGGCTTCGCCGTACAAACGGCCGTAATCCTTGATTTTGGTCTTCAATACGTTCAGCTTATTCTTTTCGGCCGCAGTGACCTTAGCCTTTTCGGAATCGGGCAATTCTTCGTAAATGGCGATGGCATTATCAATGTTGGTATAATCCCGCGGAAGAACGATTTTGCCGACATCCAAAGAGGCCAACAGCCTTCTCATTTCGGGCAGACGCAACGACATTATTTTTTTGTAAATATCATCGAGAACGTCGTAATTTGAAACGGCGGCCTGAGCAGCTTCGGAGAGATCGGCATAGTGAAGCAGGATTTCCTCGACCTGCTTGCGGTAGGAATAATCAACATCGGAAAGCTTGGGCAGTTTGCCGATCTCATCAACGACCGGCTTGGCTACAACGTCGGCCGAGATGCCGTAGAGCGAGGTGAACTTAAATTCGCCCTCGATGGTATCGGCGCCCGAGACCACAATGAAAATCTGTCCCTTGATATCCTGCTCGAAATAGCGGGCGTTGACCTCGATCTTCTTCCAGGACTTTGCCGGCAGTTCTTCGATTTGGAAAGCCCAAAGCTGCCAACCGCCGTGCAGTAAGGCACGCAGATCGACAGACATCGGGTTATAGACCCAGAATACCACCTTGCCGGAGGCGGAGGTATCACTGATATCAAACTTAAACGATTGCTCGTGATTGGTTTTCGGCACATTGGCTGACCAAACGCCGCCATATTGTGCATCGTCGTTTTGGAACACGGTCAAGGCCGAGCCGTAATACCACTTTGTCAGGTGCGTGGTACGGGCATCGTTGACAAGGTTGATGTTCTTGACCAGTTGCAGGCATTTAGTAAGCTTTGCCTGATTCTGTGCCGTTATCTGATTTTTACCGCTGTCGTCCAACGCATTGAACAGATTGGCGGCATAGCGCACTTGGTCAACAAACAGCACGTATTTATCGAAGTTTTCCTCGGTGACCTCTTCCCCGTTATCGGTCGTTTTGATCGACTCGATATACTTGTTCAGATCCAGCGGCGGCAAATCCTCGGCACCGGTATACAGATACCAATCATCGACGTAAAGAACGGTAGAGGCTTCTACGTCAAACCGAAGTTCAACACCGGCGATCTGCGATTTGTTTTCGTAGGAATATTGTGTAAGATCCAGCACGACCTCGTTCCATTCCTGCGGCTTCAGCAGATTTTGCTGAATAAAAAGCGTTGCGCCGCTTTGTGCCGTTGCAATAACGGAAACGACCTGATCGGCATTGGAAGCATTAAAAACAGATGCCGAAATTTTATCGGCTGTTTTTATATCCGCATTGGCAGCAGCCGTCTTTTCAAGGAACAGCAGAACACCATGGTAACTGCCGTTGAGATCCTCGTACCGCAGGCTGCCGTCACCTTTTTTTACGTAATCCTTTTCCGTATTGATGCTGTAGCGCATCATATCGGTCGATTGCGTATCAATCGGCTTGATACGGTACAGATCATCTATAGAATCAAAACCGTTCAACAGAAAAGCGGTCTGTTCTTTTTCTTCCTTTACCGGCTTCTTCTGACCGCAGGAAACCACGCCCAAAAGCATTGAGCAGGCCAGCAAAAGGGAAACGGCCATATAAAAATGCTTTTTGATACTTTTCATATTTCCTTTCCCTCTCATTCTGCTAAATCAAACCAAAGATTGCTTATTGTAAGTGTCTTATCCGGTGCCGGCACCGTTGTGTCGCCCTGCAAAACAACGTTATCAAAGCTGATTTCCAAAGCAGTGACGGTGGACCAATCCACATCGGCGGCATTCAGCGAAGCGCTGATTTCACTGGTTTCACCGACAGCGCAGTAATCGGTCAACACGTCGATTTTGCCGGCTGCGGAAACCAAACGGATGCTTAAATCAATATCATTTGAGCCGCTGTTTTTATAGTTGAAACGAATGTGGCTGATCGGCTCGGTAACGGTATATTTCAAGAACGGACGCACCAATGCGATCATATCTTCTTCGGCATTGACGGGTTTGATCGTAAACTGTGTACCGTCGGTCACGGCGGCAGACGTACTGCCCTCGCTTAAACGTGCCGAAGCGGCTTTGACTACCTGATACTTGTTGACCGCGTAGTTGTGCGTGTTCTCCCCGATTTTAATTTTTAAAACCGAGGTTTTGTTATCGGCTATATAGGAATAGGCATATCCCTTACCGGCGGCTGTTCCGCCAAGGGTCTTACCGTCGACCGTCAGCGAAGGTGAAGCCGCATAGATATTCAGCTTCAATACACCGCTTGTACGGTCGGGCAGAACGATCATTCCGTCATTGTTTTTCAAATCCAGTATTCTTTGGGCCAGTTCCCTGCGAACCTCGTAGAGCTTTGCATCATCTTCAAACGCCACAACGCCGCTGAACAGCTGATTATACAGATCTTCGACCTGTGCCTTGAAATCAATATTCTTAATGCCGTATTCGGCGGCTTTTTGACGTAAAAGCCGCTCATAAACGCAAAGCATATCGTAATCGTCCATACCGTCACGGTAGGAAATCAGACGCAGGGATGCAAAAGGCATTTCACTGCCGTAATACTTCCCCGGATACAGCAGATAACCGTCGCCGTTGGTCTTACTGTAGCGGCTGGCATCTTCATATACGTTGACGTATTCATTCGGGTTTTCGTCGTGCATATTGGTATATTTATTGACCTCGTAATACAGATAACCGTCAATACCGTAGGCCATATTCATCCAACCGTTTACCCGCATTTTAAGGGTAGTATCGTCGATATGGAAGGTTGAGTAGGGATAATTCGGGCTGGAGCAGGAATAAATCCACAACTGATCGTTTGCACGAAGTTTTGCCGCATGATCATATTTTTTCGCCGTTGCATTATCGTTCAGCAGGCTGACATACGGGCAGAAGACGGCATCCATCGTACTGACCCATTCATCAATATAGTTGACGTTGGTGAAAACCGCGGGAATGTTTTTGATATAATTGATGATTTCATTCTGCAGGGCCGTCGGCTTTGCCTTGAAAGCGGCTGATTTTTTTAAGTTTTCAATGGCACCGTTCAAGGTTTTTTCATAGTTTCCGCCGGGGGCGAAAAAGCTTTCGGACGGTTGCTTTCTTTCGTCAACAACATCGGCCTCATCGTAAGAGGAGGGATAGAAATAGGCGTACTTTACATACATCTTTTCTTCGGTGGACTGTTCGCCCAGCCAGGTAATGTACTCGACCGATTTGTTATAACGTTCATCGGTCGGATCCGGCACGTATCCAAGCGGGAAATCGACCGGAATGACGATAGAATTGAAATTATTATTATCAAAATTCTTAACGCATTCTTTCAAATGCTCTTCGCTGTAATTATCCCGAACAACATAGGCGTTGATCTTATATTTCAGCAGAAAATCAATATATCTGTCGGTTACTTCTTTGGAATTATCATATTCGCCCGCCGGCAGCTGATCGTTATAAATCAAGAAGCTGGACTGATAGGTTCTGCGGCCGGTATATTCGATATCCCAAACATTGACGTGAACGGGGATATCGGTTTTTTCGCCGCCGATTTTCAAAACGAACGTGCCGCTGTACCTGCCCGGCTTTACACCGGTAGAGTCAAATTCCACGGTAATTCCCTGATTTTTTGACTTCGACAGCTTATTGAGTTTATTCTTAACGGCAATGTCATAGGGCATCAGCATATCCGGAATGAAATCGCCGGCGGTATACTGCGGACTTCCGTTAAAATTCGTTTTGATTTCAATATAGCGCTGCAAATAAACGGAGATTTTATCCTTGGGAAGCGTATCTCCGCCCTCGGAGGTCAGATCCTTTACCTCAAAGGTAAAATCGGCGTTTTCAGCCGGCGTAATAATGATCTGACCGCCCTCGTATTCACCCATCATCATATCCACGTTGATTTCGGCGGATAATTTTTCATAGGCCTTATTGTTTGCACTTTGCTGAATGACCTTAACGGTATTGTAGGTGCTCCAAATTTCGGACTTTGCTTCGCCGGTGGGATTGCACCCGACCGTGCAGGACAACGCGATCAGCAGCGCCAGTATAACCGAAAGATTTTTGTACTTCATAATTTCCCCTGAATGATTACTTGATTTGGCCCGAAATATACGGCCAATTTGTTTTCAGATGATTCTGATTATCGGCAATGATCTTTTCGACGGAATCGCCCTCGATCAAGCGCCAAACTGCATTGGAGGAGCCGTTGTAAAGATAAAGATTGACACCGCCGAGGCAATAAACCTTGGTCTTGACAAAGGTGGCGTAATCGTCTGCCAGATTTTCGGCAAGAATTGTATTGATCGACTTTGTGAACGCAGAAGCCTTGACCGAGCTGTCATAAGCTTTAGTGGGTGTTGCCGGCAGGGCGTATCCGTTCAAAGTCTTGCAATAGGTCGAAAGGCCCTTATCCGAATACATATACTTTAAGAAATCCTTGGCGCCGTCGACGTTGACGGCATAAGCGGGAACTAAAGCGGTGTGGTCGTAACCGCCGCTTACAAACGAATAGCTTCTGGCTTCACGCACCGTTTCAATATCTTCGGTCGAGGCAAAAGCCGGTGCACCGCCATTATCGCCGGCCTGCGGATGTGCATCGACAAAAGCAACCAGTTGACGCAGTTTTTCATCGGCACCGCCGGCTTTACCGAAGGAAAGCTTATTGGCAAGGGCACTGATCACCGGCGTTTTGATCATATCAATGTTATAGCTTTTGCCGTCACCGTTTTTGTTCATTTCAATTTCAAGCCAAGAACCGTTGATGCACATTGCCGCCTGATTCAACAGGAAATAGCTCTGCATTTCGGTGAACGAAATGGAGTCGGAGTCCTTGTGCTGATAAACGTATACGTCGCCGTCCTTTTTCAGCAGTTGGTTCAGGAATTTGAGCGATTCCTTCTGACCGGTATAGGAATAAAGATTATAGGAAGATTCACCGATCGGGTCTAAACCGTTCTTGAAATATCCCATATTTTCTTTACCCTCGTACTGTTCCATCCAAATCGGATAAACCGAGGTGTAGTACTCTTCGTTTTTGGCGAAAATGAAGGGTGAAACGGCATTTTTGATCTTGCCGCTCGATTTCAATTCCTTGGATTTTTGGTTGATCTTTGCGCAGAGTTCAAGCAGTTCATCGGTGGTGGCGGGAATATCGTCATCGGTAAGTCCCAGCGTTGACCAAACATCCTTATTGCGGACGATACCCATAAAGTCGACCGCCCACGGAACGCCGTAGTATTTGCCGTTTACTTTCAGATAATCGGCAAAAGCGGGATTCATTTTGCTCTCCATCGTTGCGCCGTTTTCGCCTTCGTATTCCGCTGTCCAGATATCGCTCAGATCGGCATAAACACAGTCAAACTTCTGACCCTCGATCGAAACGGCACCCTGATAGCAAGCACTGTGAAAGCCCTTCGGACGGGTGAAATAAATATCGGCACCGCCCGAGAGCGATTCCATTTCGGTTTGGATGGATTCGACACCCTCCTGCCCCATCAAAACGGTGATATTCACCTTTTTGCCGGGGTTATCCTTTTCGTATGCCGTCTTTAAAGCATTCAGCCAATCCACACCGAAGCCGAGGTTGACGGCCTTAATATTGATGGTGTTTTTATCGGCCTTTTTGCTGCCGCAGCCGGTAAAGCAGGAGGCCATTAAAACGACCGCCAAGACCAATGCAAAAATCTTTTTCAGTTTCATAAGTATCACCCTTATAATAAACCGCTTCCCGCAAAGCGCATTTATTATTTTCCTTTCAAAAATATAGCGTTGAATAGTCTATTTCCTCGTGTCGCCGCACAGATCTGCGGGGATCCCTTTCGGACAACACGTTTATTCTTTGATGATTTCTATTGGCGGCGGTGCATCCGCTTGAAGACCGGATTCATCAACCGTAACGTTCAGTATGCCGTAAGGCGTCGGGATAGCGGCCTTAATATACTTTAACGTTTCGAGGTGCGGTGAAAAACGTACAGTTTTGAAGGTGTTTTCCGCCCGCATTCCGAGAAGATGCTCGATTGCGAAGGCATACACCCCACACGACCAACCGTGACACAGCGAATGACGGTAATTCTTGTAGCAATAATTCCCGAAATCGCCGTGGATATCCCGCTGACCGTCCGGCGGCAGTTCATCGATCCCGCAGCTGTTTTCAGCCCAATCAAGATCGAAATCTTCCCAAAACGTGGTTGCGCCTTTATGGAGCATTGCGCCGTAGTATTCCTTGGCAAGCTCAACCGTTCTTTGACTGCCGGCAAGCGCCAGACCCTTTAGAATAAAGTAACTCATAAAGGTAGAAAAGCCGTGTGCACCGTTCTTTTCCAACGCAGGCAGGTCTTTGTCGGTGTTTTTGCCGTCGATCAGTTGCTTAAAGGCCAACGTCTGCTTAAAGGTCATTGTTTCTTCAGTAACGTGCTGTAATTCTTGTAAAATCACCCTTGCCGATTCAAAGCCGAATTTCAAGGCGGTTTGCGCCATATACATAAAAATCAGACTTGAGCCGATAAAACGATCATTGCTGTCATCGGTCGGCCAATCAAAAAACGGTTTACAACCGGGTTTTGAAAAGTCAAAACCGTTTTCGCCGATGTTTTCGACAAATTGGGCGATAATCGTTTCAATATATGCCCGATTTCCCTCGAGATATCGGGTATCACCGCTTAACTCACAATAGTTCAGCAGGTTAATGACCCACCATGCCGAGTATGTAGCCAAGCCGTTGACCCATTCACCGGGCGGCGTATCGTATTTCAGAAAATCAAGCGAATTCTTGATATTCGGTGTAGCGCCGAAAACGTACATCGAGCAAAGCAGTTCGGCATTCAGATCCCCTGACCAAACCAGTCGATCCCGCTTGACGCCATCCCACACAACGCCGTTTTGAAAACACATCTTCATCGTGTACTTACAAACGTCGAGTACCTTATTGAAAAGCGGGTCATCGGTTTCGATAAAGCCCTCAAAATCGAAATGCTGTAATCTTGATACGGCGAAAACGTTTTGGATCAGAACGTCAACGTCATCAAGCAACTCGATTTTTACAAAACGGAAAGCCGTTTGCCCGAAGGTAAGATCGCTCATCAGGCTGATCGTAGCTTCAAAATCACGGGGTGAATGATCGTTTTGTGCCCCCTTATAGCCGAGATCGGCCACCGCTTCACCTAAAGATTCACCGAAAGAAATGCGCACCTTTGCATAACGCTTTACATCCCGCACGAGAATGCGCACGCCGCCGGCGATTTCTTTGCCGAAATCCAGCACGATATAAGCGCCCTTCCCCTTTAATATCGTAAAGCCTTCCATTTTGAAGAAGGTGACGATCGGCGGATGCTCTGCCAACAATTCGGCCGCATTTTCAACCGATTTTTGCTGTTTGATCGCAGTCGGAAGAATCAACGTTTCATCCATCGAAATATCTTTGCAGTTAAATTTCATATTCTCAGCGTTTACCCCTTCAACCCGCCGAGGTGCACCTTTTCCATAATGGTGTTTTGGAAGCAGAGGTACAGAATCAGCGCAGGAAGCATTGTGATAATAACACCGGCAAAAAGTCCCGGCATATTGGCAACGTACTTTTGGTTTTCGCTGTAAGCATACACCGCATACGAAAGGTTGGGGTATTCATTCATATAAAGCAGGGTCGATTCATAATCATTCCAACCGTTGATAAAGGTCATAATAAACAGCGCCGAAACACTGGGCAGAGCCATCGGGAACATGACGCGTGTAAAGGTTTTGAAATGCCCCGCACCGTCCAAGAAAGCAGCTTCGGCGTACTGCCACGACAACGTTTTGAAGAACGAATACATATAGAAGAAATAGCCGCCGTACAGGGAAATACTGACGATCATATTCAGCGGGTTATTGATAAGACCCAAATTTTCCATCAGCCGGTAGGAAGCACCCAACGAACCGTACAGCGGAAGAATGGCTACAAACAAACCGACAAAATAAATCATTTTCGTGAATTTGGATTTGTAGAACACCAAAATGTAGCATACCATTGCGCTGGTCATTACCGAAAGCACCGCACTGGTGATCGTTCGCCACAGCGAGTTCCAAGTAAGCTTCCAAAAAGAGAAACCCTGCAAAACGACCTGAAGCTGATCGAACGCTTCGGTAAAGTTTTTAAAATTGGGCTTAGATACGGAAAAGAGCTTGACAGCGATCTTATCCATCATATAGGTATCGTTGTCCTGCTTCAAGGCGCAGACAATGGCAAAAACGAAGAAGGACAGCACGTATAACGTATAAATTGAGAACAGAATAAATGCGAGCGTAAAAACGATTTTCTGCGAGGTCGATTTGCGCTGCTTTATAATGGTTTTCAAGCTTCTCATCAATCCTGCTCCTTTCCGTAAACCACACGTCGAACGATCAGTGTAATGGGGAATGAAACAAGGGTCATCAGCAGGCCGATTGCCGAAGCAAGATACAAGTCGTTATTACCGGTGCCCACGCCGCTGACCAACTGATAAATGTAGAAGGAAAGCGTCATTGTGCCGGTCGTTCCCTTGGTAAATGCCAAAATCGGGCCCGTTGTTCCCAAAATACCTGCCGTGCTTAACACGATGATGGTGGAAACGGTCGGCCAGATGCTCGGCAGAATGATATAAATCAATTCCTGAAACCAATTACAGCCGTCGATTTGTGCCGCTTCGGTCATTTCGTCGTTGACGCTCAGCATGGCGCTGTTCAAAAGGATCATATTGACACCGAACCCAAAGGACAGGCAGTAAAACAGAATGGTGTTGAACGCGCTTGGTGCTTTGGTGATCGGGTCAAGATATTTCATACCCATCTTATCCATCACCATATTCAGCACGCCGCCGGGACCGATCTGATTTTTGAACAGCACGACCAACGCCGAGCTGGTAATGATATTTGGCAGATATGTAACGGAACGGAACACCTTATAGCCGAGTATTTTCTTGTAAACGAAGTAACTCATCAGAATCGAAATCGGCAAACCGATTATGATTCCCGCCACGTACATAACCAGCGTGTTTTTAAGCGCCTGAATCAAAATGCCGTCGTTGGAAACGGAAAGCAGGTCCTTAATGCGACTGAAGTTTTCGGTTGTAAAGCGCGTGGCGTTATAACCGGCACCAAGCAGCGGGCGCTGAAACGCCATTAAGAAGGAATCCAGATTAACGTATACATAAAACACTAAAAAGTTGATGATCGGAAATCCGAGAAAGCAGCATATAAACGCGCGCCTTTGAAACAGCGCCTTTCTTTTCATCGGGGTGCTTTTACTTTTTGTACTCATAAAACCCACCTTTTTATAGTTTTCCGACCGTGACAAATCCGCAATAACAGTTATACTGCGATTCCCACGAAGCATAAGGCAATAATGTTTCTTCCAGTTCCGGAATGGATTTTGTTTTACCCGAAAGATATTCTTCAATGCGTTCCTTACAGTCAAGAAGGTGTGCCTTTACACCACCGAGCCGCAGTTCCTGAACGCTCCATCCGTATGGCTTGTTTTCCTGCATCCATACCCGACGCAAAGTGTTGCGGAAAGTATCGGTTTTTTCGGCGGCCTGCTCGTAATCCTTTACAAGGGTGCCCAACGCCGCCCGATCCTTTTCGGAATAGGCTTTTCGGGTGCGAAGTCCCAAATCGTATTTGACCGACAGCAGGTCGCACAGTGCCGAAAGGTTTTCAAACAGATATCCGAACTCGCCCATGCGATCGCCCGCTTCGGAAAGTGCCTTTCGGTAGGACGGATAGTCGATCGGATAAACGGCTTGCAGCTCGTAATCCTTTTTACCGAGGAAACAGTCGTTATACAACAGCGACTTGCAGGAATTATCGGCATGCTGATAATGCTCGTTTTTCTTGTTTTTGCACGGAAGATCCAACAGCATAAAATCATCAAAATCATAGTCGAACAGTTCCTTAAAGCCCTGCTTGATTTGCGTTTCATCCTCGATGCCGTCCATATACTGACGGATTGCATAAAGCGACGGCAGTACCGAAAAATACGAACAATCGTGTCCATCGTCATCCCAAAGGCTGATGAGAACGTTTTTCACGCCGTGTGCCTTTGCCTGACGGATAGCGGGTAGAGAATTATTCATCGAATAGCGGTTCTGCGGTGCAAATCCGTTCCAGGTCCAAGCTCCGCCCACAAACCACAGTTCATTATCTATTTTCTGATGAGCGGTCAGCATTTTATCGTAAAACGATTCATCGTTGTGGTAATAATCCCAATAGCAAAGACCCACCTGCTTCGGCACGAGGTCTGCAATTTCTTCGGGCAGGCTCGGTTCGTCTACATAATACTCACCGCCGTTGGCAATGCGGAAGAACATATCGCTCCACATATGGATCTTAAATCCGTACTTTTCGGCAATTTCAACGACCCGATTCAGGTGGCGCAGCAACAGTTCGTACCGATTGGTATAGCCGTGCTGATCCAGATACCGCCCCAAGCCGACGTGATGTGCTTCATCAAAGCCGATATTGATATTGCGGGTGGAAAAGCTGTTTGCAATGGATTCAAACATTTTATCGATCAGCTCGTAGGTTTTCGGCTCGTCGATCAGCAAAATATCATCAATATCGACAATATCCGCATAGTGCGGTATTTTCACAAGATTGGTCAAATGCGCCAGCGTTTGAATGACGGGGATCAGCTCAACATTTTTCGATTTTGCATAAGCATCGATTTCCTGTATTTCCTCCCGCGTATATCCGCCGCGCAAATAACCGAAATAGGGTTCGGAATCAATTTTATACATATCGTCGATACAGATTTCCAAAATTCCGTATTCCATTTTGGCAATGCAGTCGATAAATCTTTTCAGACCCTCTACGCTCATTGCGCAGTTGCCGGCGCAACAGATCGAAACGCCGATTCGTTCAAAAGACATTATTGGAGCTCCTTTGTATTGGTTATTTCAATTCTTCAAGCAGCACGGCGGCATACGGCGGAATTTGAATACCTGCGCCGGCTGTCAGCTTTTCGCTTTGTGTGGGTGAAGTATATAACAGCATATCGCAGCCGGCATTGACCGTTGTCGTCACGGTGCTGTCCGTATAATTCACCATGATCTGTCCTTTTTTATTGCCATTTTGATAGCAGCGGTAAAGGACAGGCGAAATCTTTTTGGGGCCGACCCCCGTTCTTAAAGTGATCTTTTCGATTCCGGAAACAGTAAACGGTTCAACCATTTTCCCGTAGTTCAGATAATCACCCGCTACGCCCTTACGCCAAGCATTCAACGTTTTTGCAAAGGCGATCGTCTGATCGTGGTCGGGCATATAGTCCGCATCAAAATTCGACTGCCCCCACGCCCACTGCACACGGCCTTCGTCGTTGATAACAAGAGTCAGCAAATCTCCTGCCGTAAAGGAATAAGCCATACGGTAAAGCAGATTGAAACGGTCAACGTTATTGCCCATAACATCTTCACCGCAAACCTGATTACCCATAAAGTTATGGATGTATTCGTGGTACATATACGAATAAAGCGGAACGGGCAAGCCGAACAGGTAGTTCAGTTCGAAACGGTTATCGCTTAGCATAAATTCCGGAATAAAGGTTTCAGCAGCCGCCGATTCGCAACCCAAAAGCAGTTCCTTATTGGTAACCGTCTGCTTAATTTTTTGAATGATTTTTTTCAGTTCGGCACTTTCCCACGTTCCCGGCACGGGCGGATGCCCGTGATCCTTTGAATAGCAGAAATACGGTGTGCCGCCGTGGTTTTGGTCCATCAACTGGATATAGTCGATGCCCAAGGCGTCCATCTTTACCGCTTCATTCTTTAAGGTATCGTGGGCAAAATCGGTAGCGGGGCAGATATCGTAACCGACCCGCTGTGCCGTACAGATTTTTGAATACGGCAATTCCTGTTTCGGCGAAACGCACATCGCACTTTTCAGATTTTTCTCTTTGAAGGTTTCTTTCATATTGTAATCGGCAATATTGCTTTTTTCCGTCCAACCGAGACCGCTGCAATAAACACCGAGCAGATGTCCGCTTTCGTGCAGTGCATCAATATATTCTTGCAGCAGTTCTTCCCCACCGTAGGGCGGCATCACAAAAGGCGGCGCCCACGGGGCCGAGCCTTCCCAATGCATTAATATCACCAACAGCTTGCTGTTCAGCTTTTCGGCCAAATCATCAATGATCGGCATGGCGTTTACGTAGGGGAACATTTTGTTCGGTTCCATTACGTCGGTATCGTGATGGCCGCGAACACAGTAGGTCACAACGATCGGCGATTGATGATACCACGCCGGCAAAGTCTTATTCTCGGCGACAGGAACGTACGCCTTTTTATCGCAATTTTCTTCAAACCAGCTGCGATAGATTTCGGCCGCCCCATACCAATTGCCCGAAAACAGCTTGGTGACCGTTTCATAGGCGGTGGCAAATCTACCGCCCGTTATCCCGGGGTATACTCTGCTTCTGAGCAAAACGCCGTCTTCATAAGGTGCAAAGTCAACGTTAAAGCTGTTCTGTTCTTTATCATGTGCACCGAGATATAAATTACCCTCGTCCGCCATCAGCGCCAAAAACGGTGCAAACACCATTCCCGGACACATTCCGAAATTGCCGAGGCTCGGGTACTGCGGTTCGGTCGTCGGGAAGTAGGTATACCGGTCGGAAATGCTGTCGACCAGCACGCCCTCGTTATACGGCCAAAGGATCTTGCTGTTGCCGCCGTTTTCCTTAAAATTGTTTTTTACGGCAATGCCCGGAAATTCCAACCATTCAAGTTGATCGCTGCCCGAAATTTCCGCTTTCCACGAAACGGCATTGGCAGCATCGTCACCGCAAGCAGTGACCGTAACGGACAATTTGGGATTCGAAAACCCGCCGAACGTGATGGCGGCGGTACCGTCGGTCACATCGGCCTTTACCGTTTTGGCATCAAAAGCAGAATATTTCAGTTCGTTTCCCTGTGCATCCCGAAAGCAGGCCGAAAACAGCGGCGGCTGTTTTTCCGCCAGCATATTTACGCCTTCTTTACCGAGGAAAATCAATCGACTGTAATCCGTCAAAAACGCCACCGTCATATTTCCGGCGTCAATCCGTTTATCGTTTTTTGTCAGCATCGTTTCAAACCTCTTATTAAGCACGCAATTTTGTTAAAGTTCACCAAAAAGCACATAGAATAATCCAACATAAAAAATAACTCTGCATAAATTTTAACACACACGCGGCATATATACCATATAAATTTATGCCTTTTTTTGTGTTTTTCTTCCGTTTTGCGAAAAAATGCAATTTTTTACTGCTTCTTACGCTATTTTGCTTGCATTTCACCAATGAAAATGATAAGATGAAGCAAAGAATTAAAAGGAGTCGACATTTGTTATGATTTCGATTGATATGTTGCTGTTAAAGCAGCTGCTTGACAATATGAAAACGCTGATCAAAACCAATTTGCAGTTTTTCAACAACGATTTCGACGGCACCTTTGCATGTACGGGGCCGGGCAATCCGTTGTGCAGTTTTGTAAAGCACTACACCGCCGACAAATGCCAGCAAACCGACCTTGAGGCAATGCAACACGAATTTGATAAGGATTCGCCCTGCTACAGCTATCTGTGTCACTTCGGTTTCTGTGAAATCACCATCAAACTGACACACGACGGTATTGATTACGGCTATATCATTATCGGGCCCTTCCGCATTCCCGAAAACTATGACAAGGACGTAAAAAACATCTCCGATTTCTGCGTAAAGCACCTGATCGACTACGACACGGTTTTGGCGGAATACCAAAAAATTCCCCGTATCACCGAGGAAAAACTGAATTCCATAAAGGTGATTGTCATCGCCTTATTTGATTACGCCCTGCGTGAAAACATCATCTACTACAAGCATTCGGAATTTGAAACCGAAATTGAAAAGTATATTGAAGAGCATTTGCACGAGGAGTTGACCATTGAACAAATCTGCAAGCAGATGTTTCTTTCCCCAAAACAGTTATACAACGTTTTCAAAAAAGAGACCGGTATGTCACCGAAAAAATTCATCACGAAACAGCGCATCGAAAAGGCTTTAAACCTGATAAAAAGCACGAACGATCCCCTTCCCGTGATTGCAGAGCGTGTCGGCATTCCCGATTACACCTATTTTGTAAAGGTATTTAAATCGTACACCGGTCATACGCCAACATATTACAGGAAGAATAACTGAAATTTGCTTTCAGCGTTCCCCACTTTTCTTTGTTTCTTGCACTGCAGATTTTGAAATGATTTAATAATTTTTCAATAGCATCAATAT
>JAKSQF010000020.1 GCA_024404235.1 Clostridia bacterium
TACATCGGCAACGGAAAAGACCTGCTGTGTGAAATGATCCAGACGTTCGGTAATATTCAACCCGCTGACACAGCCGTTCAACAGTTTCAGCAACGCTTTTCCGAGATTGAACTTGGCGGTTGCCGATACTGCGGTGCCCGAAAGCTTATCCTGTATGGTCTGGCTGAAGTTGGGCATAAACAGAAGCATTAAGTTGACCGCTTCGGTCACCACGCCGGCCAACGCCGGACTTTCGGTCAGCGAAGAAATAAACATACCGAGCGAAATCAAAATTGCACCGAACAGCATCATACCGAACAGCATATAGAAATAACTTGCAAATCCGGTCGATTTGACCTTGCTGACCATAATCAGCTGATAAATCAAGGACGGTGCCATGCTGATGGCATAAAGACTCATCGCAGCAAAGAATTTACCGAAAACGATGGCCGAAAGCTTGATCGGGGCGGTCAGCAAAAGCTGGTCGATCTTTTTGCCGCGTTCTTCACTGAAGGTACGCATTACAATGACCGAAATGACCAACAGCAAAATCCAAGAAAGGCTGTTTAAAACCTCCGGCACGGCCGGTACACCGTAAGAATATACCGTTGCAAACTGAAAGCCGCCGATAAACCAGATCGCTGCCAAAAAGATGTATCCGATTGGAGAAGTGAAATACGCCTTAAATTCGCGCTTGAAAATTGCAATCATTCTTCTGTACCCTCCGTTTCTTCGGCTGTTTCCGGTTCGGTTTCCGAAATTTCGCCGTTCAATTCCGCTGTGCCGAGCAAACGGCGTGCCGCCTCGTTATCCTCTTCGGTCAAGCGCAGGAAGACCTGTTCAAGCGAGAAGCTGTTGGGTTCAAAACGCAATAAAGCCTGCTTGCGGTCGGCCACACGGGCAAACACGTCGGCACGGATATCGGCGCCGTTCTTCGGTGTAATCTTATAATCGTAACTGCCCGACTCCTTACTGCCGAGGGATACGGCACTTTGCACACTCGGTACAGAGCGCAGTGCCGAAAGCATACTGCTTTCATCTCCGGTGATGCGGGCGATCATCGAGCCGTCGCCCGACAGTTTTTCGGCCAAGCTTTCCGGTGTGCCGTCGGCAATGATCTGGCCGCGGTTAAGGATCAATACACGGGGGCAGACCTCTTGAATTTCGGAAAGGATATGCGACGAAAGAATAATGGTGTGATTGCGGCCGAGGCGGGCGATCAGGTTGCGGATTTCGAGAATCTGCTTGGGGTCAAGGCCGACAGTCGGCTCGTCCAAAATCAGCACACCCGGATTACCGAGCAAAGCCTGTGCAAAACCGACACGTTGACGATAACCCTTGGAAAGGCTTTTGATCAGGCGATTCTGCACGTCGGTAAGTCCAACCAGCTTCATCACCTCATCAATATGCGGACGCTTGGGGAACTTGACCTTTTTCAGGTCATAGACGAAATTGAGATACTCCCGCACCTTCATATCCAAATAAAGCGGCGGAATTTCCGGCAGGTAGCCGATGCGCTTCTTGGCCTCCTCCGGATTTTCGGTAATATCGTACCCGTCGATTTTGACCGAGCCCTGCGTCAATGCAAGATACCCCGTTAAAATATTCATAATGGTTGATTTTCCGGCGCCGTTCGGCCCGAGAAAACCGATAACTTCGCCCTTGTCGATCGAAAACGAAACATGATCGACCGCAAGGTACGTTCCGTAACGTTTACAAAGTCCGGAAACTTCTATCATTCCGATTCCTCCCAATCAGTAATTTTGAACAAGGTTATCCTATCAAACAAATTCTGTCGAAATGTAAACAAAAAATGAATTTTAGGATTAACTTATATATTATATAATCTTTTAATGATTTATTCAAGCCTTTTTCGGTCTAAAAATCGCCATTTCAAAAAAAGTTGAAATTTTTTCAAAAAAAGTGTTGACAAACGGAAACTATGGTGCTATAATCTCATTGTTGCGTAAGGCAACACACAGTTGGTGTTGATTGCGGTGAGGGTCCACCTGTTCCCATTCCGAACACAGAAGTTAAGCTCACTTGCGCTGAAAATACTTGGCGGGCAGCTGCCTGGGAAGATAAGTAGATGCCAACATAAACGACGGTCGTTCTTTTGAACGGCCGTTTTTTCGTACCTTGGAGGGATGTTTATGCGCACAAGCGGAATTTTAATGCCCATCTTTTCCCTGCCGTCGGAGCACGGCATAGGCACGTTGGGTAAAGAAGCCTACCGCTTTGTCGATTTTCTGAAAAAATCCGGCCAACGCTTTTGGCAGGTGTTACCCGTAGGCCCCACCGGCTTCGGCGATTCGCCATATCAATCCTTTTCGGTAATGGCCGGCAATCCGTATTTTATTGATTTGGATATTCTTTGCGAGCAAAAGCTTTTGACAGCCGACGAAGTACGTTCGGTCAACTGGGGCGGCGACGATAAGGTCGATTATGAAAACCTTT
Source organism: Clostridia bacterium (assembly GCA_024404235.1). Taxonomy (GTDB): domain Bacteria; phylum Bacillota; class Clostridia; order Oscillospirales; family Acutalibacteraceae; genus UBA737. The sequence goes on from JAKSQF010000020.1 coordinate 2,437, forward strand.
ATAACAACCGCTTCGCGCTTTTGAAAAAGGCACACAGCCGCTTTCGGGCAGAGCGTTCGACCGAGTACGACGTCTTTTGCCGTTTCCACGGAAAATGGCTGAACGATTATGCGTTATTTATGGCGATCAAGGATTCCTTAAACGGCTGCAGTTTTGATTGCTGGCCGACTGATTTGAAAATGCGGGAGCCGAACGCCCTTGCAAAGGCAAAAACCGAATTGGCAGAGCAAATAGATTTTTACAAGACGCTGCAGTTTTTCTTCTACCGCCAATGGAGCGCACTGAAATCTTACGCCAACAAAAACGGAATTTTACTAATTGGCGACACCCCGATCTACGCCGCCTTTGACAGCGCCGACGTTTGGGCAAACCCCGATCTGTTTCAGTTAGACGATACCCTTTCCCCCACCGCCGTGGCAGGTTGCCCGCCCGATGCCTTTTCGGACGACGGACAGTTGTGGGGCAACCCGTTATACCGTTGGGACAGAATGAAGAGCGACCGCTACGCTTGGTGGCAGATGCGCATTAAGCAGGCATTTGTGTTGTTTGACCGACTGCGCATTGACCATTTCCGTGCCTACTCTGCCTATTACAGCATTCCCTACGGCGATAAAACCGCCAAAAACGGAAAATGGTGCAAAGGGCCGGGATTTGACTTTTTCCAAACAATCGAGCAGGATCTCGGAAATTTAGATATTATTGCAGAAGATCTCGGCACGCTGGATGAAGACGTCCGCGAGCTGTTGGATGCCACGAAATTCCCCGGAATGAAGGTTTTACAGTTTGCCTTTGACCCCGATTCGGAAAGCGACTATCTGCCCCACAACATCGGCAAAAACTGCATTGTATATACCGGCACGCACGACAACGATACCGCCGTCGGTTGGGCGAAGGACGGTGACCCGAAAGCCGTGAAGTACGCACGGGATTACCTGCGTATTTCCGAAAACGACTCCTTTAACTGGGGCATGATCGGCGCGGCAATGGCAACGGCCGGCGAAACGGTCATTTTGCAAATGCAGGACTTCTTGGGGCTTGACAACGAAGGGCGCATCAACACCCCCTCTACCGCACAGGGCAACTGGTGCTGGCGCATCAACCACAGTTGTATCAACGATTGGTTGGCCAACATCATTTACGAAACGACGGCACGGTATTGGCGTTTGCCCCAAGCTGAACATAAAAATACCAAATAGCACAAACGGCACGGACTTTTACAGTCCGTGCCGTTTTTATTTTGCTTTAAAGGGAAAGCTTTCTTTCCTTGCCGCTGGCTTCGTACGGACGATAACGCACACCGGCGGTATCAAACATCCGCTTAGAAGCGCGAACACTGTCGCTGTCGGCGTATTTATCGGAATAATAAACTACCTCTGCAATGCCTGACTGAATGATCGCCTTGGCGCACTCGTTACACGGGAACAGCGTGGTATAAACCGTGCAACCACGCACCGTGCCGGTATTACAGTTGAGAATGGCATTCAGTTCTGCGTGGCAAACGTAAAGATATTTGGAGTCCAACCCGTCACCGCGATCCCACGGGTAAATATCGTCCTCACAGCAACGGGGCATTCCGTTATAGCCCATCGAACGAATGCGGCGGTCGTTATCGACAATACACGCACCGACCTGCGTGGAAGGGTCTTTACTGCGCATGGAAGAAAGCAATGCGATCCCCATAAAATATTCATCCCAGCTTAAATAGTCTTCCCGTTTCACAAAGCAACGCCTCCAACATCAAATTTCATTCTTATTGTAACGGATTTTATTCCGTTTTGCAATCCTTTTCTTTCGGCAACAGCAACGCCGTTATGATAAAAAGCAACGGAAACACTGCCGCCATCAAAAAGCCGTTTTGCAGCGAGGAGCGATCGGCAACCATTCCCAACACCCACGGCCCGATGGAACAACCGACGTCCCCGAACAGTGCAAACAGGCTGAACAGCAGCGTACCGCCGTGGGGAAAACGCTCGGCCGCAAGGCTGTACGTCCCCGGCCACGAAAGTGAAACCGAAAAGCCGCACAACGCACAGGCAATCAGCACCGGTACGGGCGACGAGCAGAACGCCGCCACGCCGTAGCAGGCAACGCATAAAGCATTATTAAGAATCAGCGCACGCACAGCCGAGTAGCGACCGGCAAAAACGCCGTAGACCGCTCGTCCAATACCCATGCACAGCGCAAAGGTACAAGGCCCCAACAAATCGCCGATCGTTTTATTTAAACCAAGCCCCTGCTGAACAAAGGCCGACGCCCATTCCGCCATGGCGATTTCGGAAGCACCGGCGCACAACATAAAGACCGCAAAGCACAGAAACATACGATTGGAAAACAGTTCTTTGACGGTAGATTCCCGCACTTCGGGGTTTGGCTCCATAACGGGAACGACGCAGAAGGCAAACATATTTACCAACGGAATGATTGCCCAGATCAGCGGAATGAACGACCAGTTGGCATCACCGAGTTTCAGCACCATAAACGTTGTAAGTGCTATCGTCAGCAGTTGCCCCCAGCAATAAAAGGAATGCAGTACAGCCATACTTCCGGCCTTGTTACTACTGGGCAACAGTTCGACCATCGGGCTGATAATGACCTCGATCAAGCCGCTGCCGAAGGCATAGATGACTGCCGCCGTCAGCAAAGCCGCATAACTGCCCGTAAAGGCCGTTGACAATCCCCACATACCGACAAGTCCGGTCGTTACCAAAGCGTGGCTTAAAACGGCGGCGCCCCGATAACCGATGTGCTTTACAATAAGCGGTGCACAAACGTCGGCAACCAGTTGGGAAATAAAATTAACAAAAACCAACCGACCGAGTTGTTCATAAGAAAGGCCGTAGTCTTTCTGTAAAATAACGAACAGCACCGGCAGGAAATTATTGATGATTGCCTGAACGATATAACCGGTATAACAAGCCGCCTTTACCGCCCCATAGCGTTTCATTGCAATTCCTCTAAAATTGAAAGAATCTGTGACGGTTTTTCTATGATATAAGCCGCACCGTTTTCGGAAAGCTCGGCACGGTCACGAAAGCCCCACAGTACCCCGATCGGTACAGCACCGCTGTTGGCACCGGTTTTTACATCAACACCCGAATCGCCCACAAAAAGACACTCCTGCGGGGTGACACCTAATGTACGCATGGCAAGATGAGCTGCAGCGGGGTCCGGTTTAGCCGGAAAACCTTCCCGCTTGCCGATGATGAGATCAAATAAATCTCCGTAAAGCTTCGTAACGACCTTATCGGCCATTTCCTGCGCTTTATTGGTCACCACGGCAAGTTTTATGCCGCGCGCCTTTAAAACGCCCAGCAGCGCCGGTACGCCGTCATAAGCGGCGGTTTTATCGGCATAATGCTCGCCGTAGTAATCCATGAACACCTTGCGGCATTTTTCGACCGTTTCGGGTGTCCTGTTCTGCGGCGGCAGGGCGCGTTCCAGCATTTTCGGAATACCGTTGCCGGCAAACATCTTAAAGGCTTCGACCGGTTGCGGCGGGAAGCCGTATTTTTCCAAAGCGAGATTGGTGGCGGCGGCAAGATCGGCCAGCGAATTGGCCAGCGTACCGTCTAAATCAAATAGAACTGCCTGAATCATCAGAATACTCCTTACTAAAAAAATTCCCGAGCCGACAAAGCCGACTCGGGATTTGTTGCTTACCCAAATTACAGAGCACGGGTGACTTTGCCCGAGCGCAAACAACGGGTGCAGGCATAGATACGACGGGGTGAACCGTTTACGATCGCCTTTACTCTTTTGACGTTCGGTTTCCAAGTGCGGTTAGAACGACGATGAGAGTGGGAAACTTTAATGCCGAAAGCAATTTCTTTGTTGCAGATTTCACATTTAGCCATGAACTGCACCTCCTTACAAGCGTTTAATCAATAGCAACAGTTATAATAACAGAAAACGCACCAAAATGCAAGCATTTTTTTAAAATTTTAGAAAAATTATTTTGGAGCACCGTAATCGGCTTCGGAATCGGTCGCAATCGAGTACTCATAATCCCACGGTCGACAGGTCGAAATGATGCAACCCTTATACCGCATTGTGCGAAATGATGCCCACCCGGTATCGTCCAAAACCGTTTCGCGCGCAACCGAAGCAACCGGCAGGCCCTCCCGCTTGGCATAGGCTTCTTTACGGGTCCAGACGTACAAAAAACGCTCGTCCGGATCTTCCCCGCTTCGTATATACTGCTCTTCCTGCGGGGTGAAGATCGGGCAATCATAAACGTATTGCAGTTCCCGCACACGTTCGATATCCAATCCGACCGGCCGCTCGGATACAGTACATACCACAAACAGTCCCGAATGGGCAATACTGCAATAAGCATTTTTCAACTGCGGTTGACCGTGCTGATTATAGGTGACTTGAAAATTCTTTTTACCGAACCGTTCGGTCATCAGTTGGCGCAACATAATTCTGCCGTCCGCCGTTTGGCAACGCTGTAAGGTTGGCAACCGGTCTAACCGATCCTTCATTTCCTGCGGTTGCCGGCGGTATTCAGCACGGTACTCTTCCAGCGTAAAACCTTCGACCGACCGAAAGAGAATGTTGTCGTCCAACATTACTTTTTCACCGCTTTGGTAGTCAGGAAATCCTTTACAGCCGCACGAACAAGGGTGTATTCCATATCATAGCGTTCATATTTTTCAAGGCCGGAAAGCTTGGAAGCATCATACGAAAGGCCTTCCTTTTGGAACAGCGCATAGGAGACCAACTGCTGTTCGATAACGGTGGCAAGGTTTTCGTCCTTTTTCATTTCTTCCAACGAAGCAATAGCCTGCTCATTACTCATCGTGTCCGTCATAAAATCGTTGTACTTCATATTATTGTATTCCAGCAGTTGCTTTAAAGAAGCGCCCTGCGTGGTGGTATATTAATAATCGGTGACGTTTGCCAAAGACAATGCATCGGCCATATCGTTTTTCGGGTAGGATTTAATTGTACAACCGTCGCTGTATTTTTTAATCAGTGGCTTTTCAATCGAGTTGACCTTTACGGTAAAGACGACGGCGGCACCGGCTAGTTCTTCACTGCCGTAATTTTCGGGGAAGGTCAAATCCAAATCGACCGTAGCACCGACCTTAACACCGACGAGTCCGTCTTCAAAGCCCGGAATAAAGGTGCCGGAGCCGATGGTGAGATTATACCCTTGCGCCGTGCCGCCCTCGAAGGCAACACCGTTCTTTTTGCCGGTATAGTCGATGTTGGCAACATCGCCCGTTTCGACAATGCCGTCTTTAAGCGTCAGCTTGTAATCGCACAGGGTGACGTATTCGGAAAGGTCAGCATCTTTATAGAGTTCGGTTTTAGTCACTTTGTCTTTTGTATTTTCGGTTTTGCCGGTTTCTGACGACGTACTATTATTTTTAGTGTTGCTCTTCTTTTCTGCCTTACCGCATCCTGCAAAGGCGAACAACAAAACGCCGCACAACAAGAGTGCCATTACTTTTTTCATAAAACATCTTCCATTCTGCCCGAAGGCGAAAATTTAATCTTCTGCAACAGCATCGGAAAGGGTGCCTTTGGAGGCGGCTTTCAGATACTCGTTGATGAATCCGTCGATTTCACCGTCCATAACGGCGTTGATATTACCCATTTCAAAGCCGGTGCGGTGATCCTTTGCCAAGGTGTACGGCATAAAGACGTAGGAACGGATCTGCGAGCCCCAGGCGATTTCCTTTTGTACGCCCTTGATGTCCTCGATTTTTTCGAGGTGTTCACGTTCTTTAATTTCCAACAGTTTGGATTTCAACATCAGCATTGCCTGTTCGCGGTTTTGGGTCTGACTGCGTTCGACCTGACAGGCGACCACGATGCCGGTCGGAATATGGGTCAAACGAACAGCCGAGGAGGTTTTATTGACCTTCTGACCACCGGCGCCGGAAGCACGGTAAACGTCCATTTTGATATCCTCTTCACGAATTTCAACGTTGATATCGTTGCTGATTTCGGGCATGACCTCAAGCGAAGCAAAGGAGGTATGGCGGCGACCGGAAGCATCGAACGGAGAAACACGCACAAGGCGATGAACACCCGATTCGCTCTTCATATAACCGTAGGCATTGGTACCTTCTACAAGCAAAGTGGCACTTTTCAGTCCCGCTTCGTCACCGTCGAGGAAATCAAGCATTTTGACCTTAAAGTTATGGCGTTCGCCCCAACGGATATACATACGCACAAGCATCTGTGCCCAGTCCATCGCCTCGGTACCGCCGGCACCTGCGTGAAAGGTCAGAATGGCGTTGTTTTCATCGTATTCACCCGTCAAAAGCGTTTGCAGGCGCAATGCCGCAACGTTCTTTTCCAGTTCTTCGATACCCGTAGTGATTTCTTCAACCAGCGAAAGGTCGCCCTCTTCGTCGGCCATTTCGATCAGCACGTCCAGATCGTCGAAGCCGGTGCGAATGGTGTCATACTGTTCGACCTTATTTTTCAGTTTACCGGTCTTTTTCAACACCGCCTGCGACTTTTCCATATCGTCCCAAAAATCGGGTGCAGAGGCCTTGGCCTCCAGTTCTTCGATTTCCCGCTTTAAGGTATCGTAGCCGATGGCGTCACGCAGGTCGTTGACCTCTTCTTCGGAATTGTAAAGGCGTTGTTTCAGCTGTTCAAATTCAAGCATAAATCTTCCTCCGTTTGATGGTTATTCCGCCGTGCGGATCTTTAAGCGATAAGCGCACCAGTTTTCGCGGGTGCGTTTTTCAATGATTTCAAAGCCGAATTTTTCGGCGGCGGCTTCGATTTCAGCCGCACGCAGATCAATGATGCCCGAAACGATCAACTCGCTTTCCGGCTTCATAAAATCGGCAACGTTTGTGAAAAGGCGCAAAATGACATCGGCCACGATATTGGCACAGATGATATCATATTTACCCGACACCTGCTCGGCCAAATCGCCGACACGGAAGTCCACCTTTTCGGCAAGACCGTTGATTTCGGCATTTTCGCGCGCCGTTTTGACCGACTGCGCGTCGATATCCACCCCAACGGCTGATTGCGCACCCAAAAGAAGGGCGGAAATGCCCAAAATACCACTGCCGCAGCCGATATCCAAAACGGTGCTGTCCGCCGTAACGATTTGGTCAAGGATCTCCATACAAAGCGACGTAGTGGCGTGGGTACCCGTACCAAATGCCGCACCCGGATCAATTTGAAGCACCGTGCGATTTTCGGTATTTTCATAGGTTTCCCAGCTGGGACAAACCGCCAGCCGCTTGCCGATTTCAAAGGCTTTAAAATATTTTTTCCAGTTCTCGTTCCAATCATCATCATTGACACCGCAGGAATTGACCTCGGCCGGAATGCCGGCGGCGATCAGCCGTTCCTTCAAAAAGACGACCGCTTCGGCGGCGTTATCACATTCCGAAACGTAAATGTGAATAATGGATTTTGTACGATCCTTTGCCGTCAGTTCTTCGTCGATCAGGTCGATATGGGCGATTTCCCAAGCGGCGGTTTCCAAATCGGAATAATCCTCGATATAGATCCCGTACGGCACGGAAAGATTGGCGATTGCGGCGGCGTCATCGGTTTTTTCGCACGGCACGCTGATCGTGATCTCGGTCCAGTTCATTGCATTTTCTCCTTATTTGTCATTCCACCGTAACGGAAACCTCGTGCGGAAGGCAAAGAATCGTATCTCCTGCCTCATCGATCGGTACGTGATGCACACAGATCTGATTGCGGCAGTTTGCCCACTTGACATAAGCTTTTCCATTTCGGATTACAACTGTATTACCCTCAAGCTTTACCGTGTGATTGACGGCAAGCGGGGCCGAATAAACCACCTTGTTATGCTCCCGCACGGTTACGGTACGGCCCGATTTCTTCGGCAGAAACCATACCAGTGTCGAAAGCAGGATCACGGCCGCAACCGTTGCAAAAACGATATAATCGCCTTTTTTCAGCACGGCGGCAACCCCCTTTTGGCAGTTCAGTAAAAATTATTGTAACATATCTTTACAAAAAATAAAAGAGTATGTATAATATTTTTATGAAAAAAATTTTTTTGCTTAGTTTAATTTGCGCCCTGATGGTCCCCTGCGGCTGCACCGACCGTCCGGAGAATACCGAAACCCGCTTTTTGCTGGACACCTTTTTAACCCTTTCGGCCGACTGTGACACAAAGACGCTTTCCGAAGTCTTTGATGCCTGTGCCGATTATGAAAAGGAATTCAGCCGAACGGTGGAATCCAGTCCCGTTTCCCGCCTGAACAAGGGTGAAGTGCTGACCGTATCGGACGACCTGAAAGCCGTGTTGGAAGCCGGTCTTAAATACGGAGAAATCAGCGGCGGTAAATTCGACATCACCATCTGCCCCGTCAGCCGATTGTGGGATTTTGAAAATGCCGTTCTTCCCGAGAGAGCCGCGCTTGACAAGGCGCTGAAGAGGGTTCATTACCGTAAAGTATTCGTAAACGGACACACCGTTTCGCTAGGTGGCACGGAAATTGATTTAGGCGGCATTGCAAAAGGATATATTGCCGACCGCTTGGCCGAAAAATTGAAGGCTAAGGGTGTCAAAAACGGCATTATCAATTTCAGCAGCAGCATTGTTGTTTTCGGTAAAAAACGGCAGGTAAAATTGCATGATCCGCTTTCTGCCGACACCTATGCCGCCACCCTTGCGGTACAGAATATCAGCGTTTCGACCTCTGGCACTTATGAACGCTGTTTTACAAAAGACAACGTACATTACCACCACATTTTAGATCCCCCGACCGGCTACGGTGTGCAAACCGATCTTTTATCGGCAACCGTGCTTTGTGACAGTGCCATGGACGGCGATGCGATTTCAACCGTTTGCATTCTGTACGGGCTTGAAAAGGCGACAGAATGGATCGAATCGCTGCCCGAAACGGAGGCCGTTTTTATTGATGAAAAAGGGCACTTGACCTACACCGACGGAATCACCGAAAAGGACGGTTTACTTATTTTGAAAAAATAATGCTTTATTTATTCTGCAATATGTATTATAATAAATAAGATACCTGCAAAAAATTGCAAGAAAGGTTTTTACAATATGGGAATTTTACAGGCCGTTTTCGGCAATTACAGTGAAAAAGAGCTGCGCCGCATCAAGCCGTTGCAGCAGAAAGTTTTGGATTTAGAAGAAGAATACCGTGCATTAAGTGACGAGCAGTTGCGTCACAAAACGGTGGAGTTTAAGGAGCGTCTTGCCGCCGGTGAAACCACCGACGACATTCTGCCCGAGGCTTTTGCCGCCTGCCGCGAGGCCGGTGACCGAGTTCTTGGAATGCGCCACTTCCCCGTTCAGATTTTGGGCGGCATCATCCTGCATCAGGGTCGTATCAGCGAAATGCGCACCGGTGAAGGTAAAACGTTGGTGGCTACCCTGCCCGCCTATCTGAACGCTTTGACCGGCAAGGGCGTACACATCGTTACCGTCAATGATTACCTTGCCAAGCGTGACTCGGAATGGATGGGTAAAATCTACCGCTTCTTGGGGTTAAAGGTCGGCCTCATCATTCACGGAATGGAGCACGAGGACAAAAAAGCCGCCTACGATGCCGACATCACCTACTGCACCAACAACGAATTGGGCTTTGATTATCTGCGTGACAACATGGTCACTTACAAGGAACAGCGTGTTCAGCGCGGTCACCATTTTGCCATCGTCGACGAAGTGGACTCGATCCTCATCGACGAGGCTCGCACCCCGCTGATCATTTCGGGTCAGGGCAACAAATCGACCGATCTTTACACCCGTGCCGACCGCTTTGCCAAAAACCTGCGTATGGTCAAGGTCAAGGAAATGGACGACAAGGCCACCGACGAAGCCGCAAATTATGATGGCGACTACGTCGTAGACGAAAAGGCCCGCACCGCCACGCTGACCGCCGCCGGTGTCAAAAAGGCCGAGGATTATTTTGGTATTGAAAACCTGAACGATACCGAAAATATTGAAATTGCGCACCATATCAATCAAGCCATCCGTGCCAACGGTATTATGAAGCGTGACGTCGACTACGTTGTAAAAGACGGCGAAGTCATTATCGTTGACGAATTCACCGGACGACTGATGTTCGGCCGCCGCTACAACGAAGGCTTGCATCAGGCAATTGAAGCCAAGGAAGGCGTTAAGGTCGCACACGAATCGAAAACGCTTGCCACCATCACCTTCCAAAATTTCTTCCGTTTGTACGACAAGCTTTCGGGTATGACCGGTACCGCTATGACCGAGGAATCCGAATTCCAAGAAATTTACAAGTTAGACGTCGTTGAAATTCCGACCAACAAGCCGCTGGCACGTATCGACGAAAACGATGCCGTTTACAAAACCGAGCTTGCCAAGTTCCAAGCCGTGATCGACCGCATTGAAGAATGCCACGCCAATGGACAGCCGGTGCTGGTCGGTACCGTTACCATTGAAAAATCCGAGTTGCTTTCAAGTATGCTGAAAAAACGCGGCATCAAGCACAACGTTTTGAATGCAAAACACCACGAAAAGGAAGCGGAGATCATTGCGCAGGCCGGTAAATTCGGCGCTGTTACCATTGCGACCAACATGGCCGGTCGTGGTACCGATATCATGCTGGGCGGTAATGCCGAATATTTGGCAAAGGCGGCCCTGCGTCACGACGGATTAAGCGATGAATTGATCGTTGAAGCAACCGGTTTTTCCGAAACCGACGATGCCGACATTATTGCCGCCCGTCAGAAATTTACCGAATACAACAACCGTTTCAAAGCTGAAATCGCCCCCGAGGCCGAGCAGGTCCGTGCGGCAGGCGGTCTTTGCATCATCGGTACCGAGCGTCACGACTCCCGCCGAATCGACAACCAGCTTCGTGGCCGTGCCGGACGTCAGGGGGACCCCGGTACCACCAAGTTCTTCATTTCACTTGAGGACGATTTGATGCGCTTGTACGGCGGAGAACGTATTTCTTCTATTATGAGCACCCTGCGTGTTGACGACAACGTACCGCTTGAAAGCAAGATGCTTTCCCGCACCATTGAAAGTTCGCAGAAGAAGAAGGAAGGCATGAACTTTGCCACCCGTAAGAACGTTCTGCAGTACGATGACGTTATGAATAAACAGCGTGAGCTGATTTACAAAGAACGTAATATGGTGCTTGACGGCGAAGACATCCGCGGCACGGTGCAAAAGATGATCGACGACACCATTCTCGCCTACTGTCAGCTTTACTTGAGCGACGAAATCCACGACAACTGGGATTTGGAGGGCCTCCGTGAATATTTCAAGGGTTGGATCCCCGCCGCCGAAAATCTGCACTTTACTCCGCAGGAATTGGGCGACACCTCATGTGAAGAAATCGCCGAGAAATTACAGCAAACCGCACACGAAATCTATGCCGAGCGTGAAGAAGAATTCGGCAGTGATTTAATGCGTGAAGTAGAACGCGTGATGCTGCTGCGCAGTGTTGATACCAACTGGATGGATCACATTGATGCCATGGATCAGTTACGTTCCGGCATTGGGCTTCGTGCCTACGGTCAGCACGATCCGGTCGTGGAATACCGTAACGAAAGCTACGATATGTTCTCGGCCATGACCGACGCCATCCGTGAGCAGACCGCCAAGTTAATGATGACCGTTCGTGTACGCAAGGAAGAAGAGGTCAAGCGTGAAAAGGTTGCCGAAGAAACCTCTACCGGTGACAAGCCGCTGACCGTACGCGGCAAGGGTGTTGTTCCGAAGAATGCCCCCTGCCCCTGCGGAAGCGGACTGAAATACAAGCGCTGCTGCGGTAAGGATCTTTACAAGGATGAGTGAGTCAACCATTGCCGCCATTTCGACCGCGATCGGTGAAGGCGGATTAAGTGTGATCCGAATTTCGGGTGAAAATGCCATTGCCGTTGCCGACCGCGTATTTCGGGCGGCTTCCGAAAAACCGCTTTCTGCGCTTGCCGGCTACCGTGCCGCTTACGGTACCGTTCAGGACGGTGAAACGGTTTTAGACGATGCCGTAGCATTGGTCTTTCGTGCGCCGAAAAGTTATACCGGCGAGGACGTTGTGGAGATTTCCCTGCACGGCGGACGGTTGATCGCCCGCAAGGTGCTGCGCCTCATATTACAAAACGGTGCCCGCTCGGCTTCGGGCGGTGAGTTTACCAAACGTGCTTTCCTAAACGGAAAGATTGATCTTGCCGAAGCGGAAAGCGTGATGGGGCTGATTTCTGCACAGAGTGAAGCTGCTTTACGCATTTCCCGTGCGGCACACGACGGAAAATTGAGTCGTGCGATACGGTCTATTACCGACAAATTACTGGAAACGGGTGCCTCGTTTGCGGCTTATGCCGATTATCCGGACGAGGATATTCCCGATCTTTCGCCCGAACGTTTCGGAGCACTTTTGAACGAAACACAGCAAAAAATCACGCAGTTGCTTAGCACTTACGATGCCGGACGCATTCTGCGGGAGGGTGTTTCGTGTGCCATCGTCGGCAAGCCGAACGTCGGAAAATCGACCTTAATGAATCTGCTTTCGGGCAACGAGCGGTCGATCGTGACCGAAATTGCCGGCACGACCCGTGACGTCATTGAAGATACCGTAATGGTGGGCGACGTTGTTTTGCGGCTTTCCGATACAGCCGGTATTCACGACACCGCCGATCCGGTGGAAAAGGTCGGTGTAGACCGCGCAAAAAAGGCAATGGAAAACGCCGATTTGATTTTAGCGGTATTTGACAGTTCGGTGGAAGCCGATGATGACGACCGTTCTTTGATTGCCGCACTTGACCCGAAGCACACCTTGGTTTTATTAAACAAGACCGATCTGCCGAATCGGACAGATCCGGCTATATTTGAAGAATTCACCTGCATTTCCCTTTCGGCAAAGGAAGGAAACGGTGTGGACAAACTGACCGAAGAAATCGGCAAAATCACCCGTACTGCTTCCCTTTCGCCCGACGATGCCGTTCTTTTGAACGAGCGTCAGCGTGCCTGCGTGGCGCGTGCGGACGATGCCGTGCGGGAAGCGGCCGACGCCTTCTTCGGCGGAGCAACGTTAGACGCCGTAGGTGTTTGCATCGACGATGCCTTATCCGCTTTATTGGAGTTGACCGGCGAACGGGTGACCGACGCCGTTACCGATGAAGTATTCCGCCGTTTTTGTGTGGGAAAATAACTGCAAGGGGGCCTTTCTTTGGCAAAACGCATTTGCACATTAAGTCTTTTATGCGCCCTTTGCATGGCACTTTCCTATCTTGAAAGCCTATTGCCGTTTGCCTTTATTGCACCGGGTGTGCGGTTAGGACTTGCCAATGCCGCCGCCCTTTTGCTGTTGCAGGCAGGCGACGTCAAGGGTGCTTTTGCCGTCAACATTGCCCGCATCCTGCTTTCGGCGTTGCTGTTCGGCACGGTGATGTCGCTTTCCTTTTCATTAGCAGGCGGAATTGCTTCCCTTATCGTGATGTCCTTACTGCGAAATGCAAAAAGCATCAGCCCTATCGGCTTTAGTGTTGCGGGCGGTGCGGTGCATAATCTGTTTCAGTTAGGCGTTGCCTGCTGTTGGATCGGGCAAGGCGTTTTATTCTATCTGCCGATATTACTGTTATGCGGTGCTGTCAGCGGAGCATTGATCGGCTTTTGCGCCGTTCTTTTATCCAAGCGCATTTCACTGCGTATTTTTTAACGTTTGATCGCACCGACTTTCGGTGCAAAATAATAGAAAAACCTTACACAACATAAAAGGAGTTTCGTATATGTGTGGATTTACCGGTTTTACCAACCGCATCAATGATGACGGTACCGTACTGACTAAAATGATGGATCGCATCGTTCACCGCGGACCCGATTCGGACGGAAAATATTTAGACGGCGACGTGGCGCTCGGTTTTCGCAGGCTTAGCATCATCGACCTTGCCGGCGGCGATCAGCCGATTTTTAACGAGGACCGCAGTAAAGTAATCGTTTTCAACGGCGAGATTTACAACTTTAAGGATCTGCGTGCCGAACTGGTCGAAGCCGGTCACACCTTTGCCACCAACGCCGACACCGAGGTCATCCTGCACGGCTATGAAGAATGGGGCTGTGAAATGGTGAAAAAACTGCGCGGTATGTATGCCTTCGTGATTTTTGACCGCAACGAGCATACCCTGTTCGGCGCACGGGACATTTTCGGCATCAAGCCGTTTTACTATGCCACCATGAGCGGCACCTTTATGTTCGGTTCTGAAATCAAGTCGTTTTTAGACCATCCGGATTTCGAAAAAGAGTTAAACGAAGAAGCGTTGGGACACTATCTTTCGTTCCAGTATTCCCCGACCGAGCAGACCTTTTTCAAGGACGTTTACAAGCTGCCGCCCGCACATTATTTCGTTTACAAGGACGGCAAAATGGAAAAGACCCGCTACTTCCGCCCCGAATTCAAGGCCGAAAGCGGCGTGTTGGAATACTTTGCCGACCTAACCGACAAGGCGGTGCGGGAATCGGTTGAAGCCCACAAGATTGCAGACGTTGAGGTTGGCTCGTTCCTGTCTAGCGGTATCGACTCCAGTTATATTGCCGAAGCCGCCAACGTGGACAAGACCTTTACCGTCGGTTTTGAAAGTCCCGACGGCGACCGTTACAACGAAATCGGCTATGCCAAAAAGTTTGCCGAAACCATCGGTGTTGAAAACA
>JAKSQF010000200.1 GCA_024404235.1 Clostridia bacterium
TCGGTTGATGATTCAACGTTTGTGTGATGAGTACGGCATTCGAAAACTGACCGATTTGGTTGCCGGCGGAAATTGTCGGCATGAGTCCGTTAAAAACGGACTTGCGCGGCTTGATAATGGGGAAACAAAGGTATTGATCCATGACGGTGCGAGACCGCTGGTTTTTGAAAATATCATTGCCAACGTTGCCGATGCATTAAAGAAGCAACAGGCGGTAGTTTGCGCTGTTCCGATCGTCGATACCGTCAAGCGAACGAATGAAGACGGATTTGTCAGCCAAACCGTTGACCGACAGGGACTATATGCTGTCCAAACACCGCAGGGTGTGGATGTTGAAACATACAGGGCGGCGATGGCACAGGTGACGGACGCCACATCGCTGACAGATGATGCTTCCCTGATGGAACGGTTCGGTGTTGCGGTAAAGGTCGTTGACGGATCACCTTATAATATTAAAATCACGACGCAAAAGGATTTGCGTTTAGCAGAGCTTTATCTGAAAGGAGAGTTATAATGCGTATCGGTCACGGATATGACGTTCATAAACTGGTTGCGGATCGCCGCCTCGTGTTGGGCGGTGTGGAAATCCCATACGAATACGGTTTGCTCGGTCATTCCGATGCGGACGTTTTGTTGCACGCTATATGCGATGCATTACTGGGTGCGGCGGCTTTGGGAGATATCGGCAAGCACTTTCCGGATAATGATGATGCTTATTTGAATATCGACAGCAGAGTTCTGTTGAAGAATACGGCAGAGCTTTTGCATCAAGCCGGTTTTTCCGTCTGTAATATCGATGCAACCGTTTTGGCGCAAAGACCGAAATTAGCACCTTTTATCGAAACAATGCGTAAAAATATTGCAGATGATCTGAATTTGGAATTATCACGAGTTAATGTAAAAGCAACAACCGAGGAAGGCCTTGGCTTTACCGGGTCGGGCGAGGGAATCGCCGCCCACGCAGTTTGCTTGTTAGAAGAATGATTTTTCGGTTGGCGGCATATCCTTTAACGGAGGGAAAGCCGTGAAACTTTATCTTTCTTTGACACGCAGGAAACTGTTACTGATGCTTTGTGCATTGCTTGTTACACTTTTATTCATAACCGAATGGCAGTCGGTAACCGCTAAACCGAAAACAGGG
Source organism: Clostridia bacterium (assembly GCA_024404235.1). GTDB lineage: Bacteria > Bacillota > Clostridia > Oscillospirales > Acutalibacteraceae > UBA737. The sequence goes on from JAKSQF010000200.1 coordinate 1,142, forward strand.
GAGAATGCCTCAGCCCGAATGCGTTTTGCGAAGAATATGGGATATGAGGTCGGCGCACCGCTATCGGTGACAAGATGTCGGGTGGCGGATACTATCCCTGCAGGCAAGCCGCTTTATGCCTTAGGTGGATGCTTGGTGACGGTGTACCGTTATGCCGTTACAAACCGTGCGTACACGGATTTGGATTTAATTGTGTATCGCAACCGTGTAATCGCTACACGTTTGATTGATTACAGTAAAGAGGATGTTTATGGAAAAAATCAGATTGGATCGTTTTCTTTCCAACCAGCTTCAAATGAGCCGTAGCGAAGCGCATAACGCGATTCGCGGCGGGCACGTCACCGTAAACGGGCAGACGGTTCGCACCGTCGGACAAGCGGTCGTTCCGACTTCGGACGCAGTCTTGTTTTGCGGGAAATCGGTTGATTATAAAAAACATATATATTTGCTGATGCATAAGCCGGCAGGGGTATTGTCGGCGTCCAATGATAAAAAACGGGAAACGGTTGTCGATCTTGTTGAACCGTCACTTCGGCGCAGCGGTATGTTTCCGGTCGGTCGATTGGATAAGGATACGACCGGATTGCTCATCTTGACAGATGACGGGGAATTCGGTCATCGTATTATATCGCCGAAATCCGGAATACCGAAACGTTATCTTGCTACGCTGGACGGGAAAGTTACCGAAGAAATGGTTTTACGATTCAAGGCGGGTGTTACCTTGGCAGACGGAACCGTTTGCCGGCCGGCAATTCTTGAAAAAGCCGGAGAAAACAAGGCATACTTGACTTTGACCGAAGGGAAGTATCACGAGGTCAAGCGAATGTTCGGTACGGTCGGTCTTGGCGTGAATGCGCTGCACCGTGAGTCTATAGGTGGCCTTGTTTTGCCCGATGATCTCCCGGCAGGTAAATATACGGAAATGACCTTAGAATCGCTTGAAAAGGCAATTTATGACGAATCCTATACATTTTAGCCAAAATGTCATTTATAAGTTTGGATAAGATAATCATAGTATTTTTGCAATGCATTTGCTATAATATATTAGAAATTTAACAACTTTTCAGGAGGTCCCACAGTATGGCAAGTTTATCACTTCGCAACGTTTACAAGCGCTATCCCGGTGGCGTAACTGCCGTTTCCGACTTTTGTCTGGAAATCAAGGATAAGGAATTTATTATTTTGGTTGGCCCTTCCGGCTGCGGTAAGTCTACTACCTTGCGTATGGTTGCCGGTTTGGAAGAAATTTCCGACGGTGAAATCTATATCGGAGATCGTTTGGTAAACGATGTTGCTCCGAAGGATCGTGACATCGCGATGGTTTTCCAGAACTACGCTTTGTATCCGCATATGACCGTATTTGATAATATGGCATTTGGTTTGAAACTGCGCAAAACTTCGAAGGACGAAATCAAGCGTCGCGTTGAAGAAGCCGCACGTATTTTGGACATTGAACACCTGCTCGAACGTAAGCCGAAGGCTTTGTCCGGCGGTCAGCGTCAGCGTGTTGCTTTGGGTCGTGCTATCGTTCGTGAACCGAAGGTCTTCCTTTTGGACGAACCGCTGTCCAACTTGGATGCTAAACTGCGTGCACAGATGCGTACCGAAATCAGCAAACTGCATCAGCGTTTAGGTACCACCTTCATTTACGTTACCCACGACCAGACCGAAGCTATGACAATGGGTACCCGTATCGTTGTCATGAAGAGCGGTTTGGTTCAGCAGGTCGACACCCCGAACAATCTTTATCTGCGTCCGTGCAACCTGTTCGTTGCAGGCTTCATCGGTTCTCCGCAGATGAACTTTATCGCAGCAAACTTGCTCAAGGAAGGCGACACCTTCTTTGTTGAAGTCGGCTCTGAAGATACCAAGACCCGCGCAGGTGTCAAGTATCGCATTAAGTTGCCGGCAGAAAAGAATGCCGACAATGCTTTGGATGCTTATGTTGACAAGGAAGTCATCATGGGTATTCGTCCGGAAAATGTTCACAACGAAGAAGATTTGATTGCGGCCAATCCGGATGGCGTTGTTGAAGCCGATGTTGAAGTTACCGAATTGATGGGTGCTGAAACCTATCTGTATATGAACTGCGAAGGACAGAGCATCAACGCTCGTGTTGCCCCGACCTCTACTGCAAAGCCGGGTGACAAGATCACCATCGCATTTGAAACTTCCAAGATTCACTTGTTCGATAAGGACACTGAATTGACCATTTGCAACTGATTGCAATAAATTAAAACAGCCTGTACCGAAAGGTGCAGGCTGTT
>JAKSQF010000201.1 GCA_024404235.1 Clostridia bacterium
AGTACGATATGCCCATTCTTTATTCCTGCCATCCACGTTCCCGCAACCGATTGGAAAAAAGCGGTTTTCAGTTGGATCGGCGTGTCATTCGGCACGAACCGCTTGGCTTCCACGATTATAACTGCCTGCAAATGAATGCCTTTGCCGTTGTTTCGGATAGCGGTACTTTGCCCGAAGAATCCAGCTTCTTTACCTCGGTCGGGCATCCGTTCCCGGCGGTGTGCATCCGCACTTCTACCGAACGTCCCGAAGCGCTGGATAAAGCCTGCTTTGTGCTGGCGGGTATTGATGAACGCTCGCTGCTGCAGGCGGTCGAAGCGGCCGTTACTGCCAACCTTTCGGGCGATTACGGCATCCCCGTCGCCGATTATACCGACGAAAACGTTTCCACCAAGGTGGTAAAACTCATTCAGTCTTATACCGGCGTGGTCGATAAAATGGTCTGGCGGAAATATTAAAGCATTTAACTAAAAAACCTGCCGAAAGAAATTCTTTCAGCAGGTTTTTCTATACATATAATCTTTCTTGCCCGCAGGCACATCACTTGGCCTTGGCCAAACATCACGCCGCAGGCACATCACGTTCCGCTTGGCGGAATACATCACTTTTTTAATACGCTTTGCCCCAATACAGCATGTGCTTGGCGGGTTTGCCACAGCAAACGCAGGTGTCACTGAGGTGTTCTTCACCTTCGAACGGAATGCAACGGGAGGTCACGCCGGCCTCTTCCTTCAGTTTGTCTTCGCATTCACGCTCGCCGCACCACATTGCACGGATAAAGCCCGGCTTGTTGTCGGCAATGTCCTTCATTTCTTCCAGCGTGTGTGCGTCAAAGGTCATATTTGCACGACGCTCTAAAGCGCGGTTGTAAAGGCCTTCCTGCACCGCATTCAACAGACGCGGAATTTCGGTTTCCAAATCGTCAAGCGACACGACCGTCTTTTCATAGTTGTCACGGCGGACGATCACACAGGTGTTGTTTTCAATATCACGGGGGCCAATTTCCAAACGAAGCGGAACACCCTTCATTTCATGCTCGGCAAACTTCCATCCGGGGGATTGGTCACGGTCATCCAGCTTTGCGCGGCACAGCTTCTTTACACGCTCGCACAGCTCGGTTGCCTTTTCCAAAACGCCCGGCTTGTGGGATGCAATCGGGATGACGACCAACTGTGTCGGTGCAATGGCCGGCGGCAGTGCCAAACCGTTGTTGTCACCGTGGGTCATAATCACCGCACCGATCAGGCGGGTGGTCGTTCCCCAAGAGGTTTGGAACGGATGGGTCAGCTTGTTTTCTTTATCGGTAAACTGTACTTCAAACGCACGGGAAAATCCGTCGCCGAAATAGTGCGAAGTACCGCTTTGCAACGCCTTACCGTCGTGCATTAAAGCTTCAATCGTGTAGGTCGCTTCCGCACCGGCAAAACGCTCTTTTTCTGTCTTCTGTCCACGAACGACCGGCATTGCCAAAACCTTTTCGGCAAAGTCGGCGTAGATGTTCAGCATTTGAATGGTTTCAGCCTTGGCTTCCTCGGCGGTGGCGTGCAGGGTGTGACCCTCCTGCCACAAAAATTCACGGGAGCGCAGGAACGGACGGGTCGTCTTTTCCCAACGTACTACGCTGCACCACTGGTTGTAAAGTTTGGGCAGATCGCGGTAAGAGTGTACCACGTTTTTGAAGTGGTCGCAGAACAGGGTTTCACTGGTCGGGCGTACGCAAAGACGTTCCTCCAGTTCCTCCTCGCCGCCGTGGGTGACCCACGCAACCTCCGGCGCAAAGCCTTCAACGTGATCCTTTTCCTTCTGCAAAAGGCTTTCCGGAATGAACAGCGGCATATACACGTTTTCGTGACCGGTCGCCTTAAAACGTTCGTCCATCTGGCGCTGAATGTTTTCCCAGATTGCATAACCGTACGGGCGGATAATCATACATCCCTTGACCGATGCATAGTCGATCAGTTCCGCTTTCAGGCATACGTCGGTATACCATTTGGCGAAATCTTCTTCCATAGAAGTAATATTTTTTACCATTTTTTCATTAGCCATTTTTATCACCGCTTAATATTATATATGAAGCGCCGATATTTTGCAAGATTTTTTCTTGTTTGTTTGATTTTTTTGAAAAAAAGCGGGAAAATATATTGACAAAACGGCGATTTCGCCCTATTATGTTTATGCAAGATATCTTTGTTGGAGGACTCTTTATGACACTCGAAAAAATTGCAAAAATTTTAAGCGATCAGTTGGACGTAGACGTTGAAACCATCAACGCCGATACCCGCATTGCGGAAGACCTTAATGCGGACAGCTTGGACGTTGTTGAACTGTTGCTGGCGGTTGAAGATGAATTTGAGCTTGAAATTCCGGACGAAGCCATTGCAACACTCAGCACGGTCGGTGACGTTGTGGATTACATCGAAGCCAACACCTGATAAAACCGAATTTAAATACGAAAAATGGACCTGCCTTGTGCCCTGTGTGGGTCGGGCAGGTTTATTTTTGGAGTGATTTTAACGTTGATCTCGGCGGAAAACATTACGCAAAAACTGAAAAAGGCACTTCCCGTCACAGCGCTTGAAAGTGTGGATTCTACCAATCTTTTGGGCTTAAAAGCGGCACGGGACGGTGCAATATCCGGCACGACCTTTGTGGCTTTGCGCCAAACGGCCGGTCGGGGAAGACTGGGACGAAGCTTCTTTTCGCCGCAGGGCGGACTTTATTTAAGCATCGTACTGCGCCCGCAAACCGAAGCTTCTGCCGCACTTTCCGTTACCACGGCGGCGGCAACGGCGGTCTGCCGTGCTTTGGACGGCTTTTGCACCGAAAAACCGATGATCAAATGGGTCAATGATATTTACATTGCCGACCGAAAGGTCTGCGGCATCTTGACCGAGGGCGCATTTGTGCCGAACAGCACACGGCTTGACTATGCGGTGGTCGGTATCGGTTTGAACTTGACCGAGCCGGCAGGCGGTTACCCGCCCGAAATCGCCGATAAGGCCGGTGCGGTGTTCGGAAAAGAAAATGTGCCGGACGAAATAAAAGAAGCGCTTGCAGCGGCTGTTTTGAATGAATTTTTCGCCCTTTACGACGATGCTCATATTCAAAACGGCTTGGAAGAATATCGGCGCCGTTCTTATTTGGACGGCAAAACCGTTACCTACCAAAAAGACGGTAACACACACATAGCACGGGTACTGGGAGTTGATGAAAGCGTACACCTTGTGCTGGAAGAAAACGGACAAAAGATTTTTTTAGAAGCTGGGGAGGTTTCTGTATGCGTGAACAAACAACTAAAACAACATTAATTGATGCATCATTATCGGCACTTTTTGCGGCCATTGTCGCCGTTTGTGCGTGG
>JAKSQF010000202.1 GCA_024404235.1 Clostridia bacterium
AGATAGCATGGGCGGCAATTCTCGGTCAGTTGCAGGACCGTTGGAACGCGTTAAGTCGAATCTCGGTTCAATGAGCGAATGGCTGAGGTTGGCCACCGAACAAGAACTGGAACTGGATAAGATTACGGTATTGCCGCAGGGAACTAAAACGCCTAAGGCAGAGCGCAACTTCTTTGAAAGACTTGTTTTTTGGATCAAAAGCTTCATTGCTTCCTACTTTACCGATTATAACTCGATTGCTACTTCCACCAAAGGTGAGAAGAAGACCTTAAAGGTTTGGGTTTCAACCGGTCGTGATCAGGCGGAAATCGTTCGTGATATGATCAACTCCTCCTTTGTGGAACAGTATGACGCTTCTGTTTCGCTGGAAATCGTCTCGGGTACATTGCTGCAATCGGTATTGGCAGGTAATTCGCCCGACGTGGTGCTGAATAACGCAGAGGGGACGCCGATGGACTTTGCACTTCGTCACGCCGTTGTAAATTTGCGCGAGTTTGACGATTTTGATGAGGTGGCAAAACAGTTCCCCGCAGCCTCCATTAAGCCGGCTGAATTTAACGGTGAAGTTTACGGGTTTCCGCAGGCATTCAGTTTCCCGATGTTCTTCTACCGTAAGGATATCTTTGAAGAATACGGCTATTCCGTTCCGAAAACATGGAAAGAACTTTGTGAACTGATTCCGTCTTTGCAGCGCAATCAGATGGAGGCCGGTGTTCCGTCAACGATGTTTTCCACGTTTTTGTATCAGCATGGTGGCGAATATTATAACGACAACGGTAAATCCTGTCGTTTTAATGATCCCGTCACATTAGAAGCATTTGCAGACTTTACCGATATGTTTACCTTGTATGATTGTCCGGTTACGTTCAGCTTTGTCAACCGTTTTCGTACCGGCGAAATGCCTTGTGCTGTTCAGGACTATTCTATCTATAATACGCTGATCGCATCCGCACCGGAAATCAAGGGATTGTGGGAAATGATTCCGATTCCGGGTTATGAGGATGTTGACGGTAATATCAACAATGTGGCAATCGGCGAAACAACCTATATGATGATGATGCGCAGCTGCGAAAATCGTGACCTGGCGTGGGAATTCATGAAATGGTATATGTCGACCGATGTTCAGATCGAATATGCATCTCGCATGGAAAGCATCCTGGGTGCCTGTGCCAAAGTGTCTACCGCAAATGTTGAGGCACTCTCCAAGATGTCATGGAGCAGAAGTGAATTTGAAAATCTTTCTGCACAAATGGAACATATCGATGCAGTACCGCAGGTTCCCGGCGGTTACTATCTCGGACGAATGACTACTTTTGCCTTTAGCCGAGTTTATAATGAGTCGGACGATCCGGCAGAGTCTTTATCGGATTATGTAAAAGAATTTAACGATGAGCTTACCCGCAAACGTGCGGAATTTGGATTGGAATGAGATTATGACAAAGAGTAAATTGACTGTTTGGCAACGAATGAAGCGGTCGAAAATTTCCTATGCATTCATTGCCCCTTATATGATCCTGTTTGTTATCTTTACCGTTCTGCCGGTGGTAATTTCGATTGTTTTCAGTTTTACCACCTTCAATGTGTTGGAATGGCCGAAATTTGTTGGCTTTGAGAACTATACACGACTGTTTTTTGAAGATAAAATTTTCGTAAAGGGTTTAAAAAACACGGTGGTATTCGCCGCTATCTTGGGCCCCGGCGGATACATTTTAAGTTTGCTTTCAGCATGGTTCATTAACGAACTGACTCCGAAGGTCCGTGCGTTTGTTACACTGATCTTTTACGCACCGTCTATTTCGGGTAATGCGTTCTTGATTTGGACGGTTATGTTCAGTGGTGATGACTACGGCTACGTCAACAGTATTTTGATGAAGCTGGGTTACATCACCGATTCAATCCAGTTCTTTTCCAATAAGGATTATATCATACCGTTGGTAATTTTTATATCGCTTTGGACGAGTCTGGGCACCGGCTTTTTAAGCATGATCGCTGCATTTCAGGGCGTCGATCGAACCTATTACGAAGCCGGTGCGTTAGACGGTATCAAAAACCGCTGGCAGGAATTGTGGTACATAACCATTCCGATGATGCGTCCGCAGATGACCTTCAGTGCGGTTATGAGTATTACCGGATCGTTCGGCGTCGGTGCAACCGTTACGGCGTTATGTGGATATCCGACCCCCGATTACGTAGCACATACGGTAATGAATCATCTGACTGATTACGGCGGTTCCCGATTTGAAATGGGTTATGCTTCGGCAATCGCCGTCGTCCTGTTCTTTATGATGATCGGTTCAAACTTACTGGCTAAGAAATTCTTGGCATCGGTTGGTAAATAATGCAAAGGAGAATGAAACATGGCTGCTAATATCAAAAAGCGCAGACACAAAAAACTGCGTTTAAACCGTTCGGCCGGCGGTAATATTGCAATCGATATTTTTCTGATTGTGATGGGCGCATTTATGTTCTTGCCGATGGTCTATACCATTTCAAACTCCTTGAAGCCACTTTCCGAATTGTGGATTTATCCGCCGAAGTTTTTTGCGCAAAATCCGACATTAACCAACTTTTCGGATTTGTTTGCATTGATTGGTGACAGTTGGGTACCGTTTCCGCGTTATATTGCTAATACAGTTGTTGTTTCGGTCTTGGGCACCGGTGGAAACGTGTTGCTTTCTTCCTTATGTGCTTACGCTCTTGCGAAACACGATTTCCCCGGCAAAGAGTTAATCTTTAAAATTATCGTACTTTCACTGATGTTTTCCGGTGCAGTTACCGGTGTGCCGAACTATTTGATCATGGCTAAACTGCATTTGATCAATACTCATTGGGCAATTATTTTGCCTGCTGTTTGTTCTTCGTTGGGTCTTTATTTGATGAAACAGTTTATGGAAACCAATATTCCGGATGCACTCATTGAGTCTGCGCACATTGACGGTGCAGGGGGGGGGGCGGTATTTTGGAGGATCGTTATGCCGTTGGTTAAACCGGCATGGTTGACCTTGATTGTTTTCTCGTTCCAAGGCTTGTGGAGCATCGGTGCATCTACATATATTCAAAGTGAACAGTTGAAGACACTCAATTACGCCCTTTCCGTAATCGTTTCCGGCGGTATTGCCCGTACCGGCGCTGCAGCGGCCGCTACCGTAATTATGATGATCGTGCCGATCGCCGTCTTTATTATTACGCAAAGCAACATCGTGGAAACGGTTGCAAGTTCCGGCAGGAAGGATTAAGGGGGATTGGTCATGATGAAAAAAGCCTTAAAACTTCTCATTTGTCTAGGGCTGATCGTTTCCTGTTGTACTTTTCGCGTGAGTGCTGCAACAGCGTATAACACGAATCCCTATTCGT
>JAKSQF010000203.1 GCA_024404235.1 Clostridia bacterium
GTCAAGAAGGAAAAATCGCCGTTGGCCAGGTATTTAATTCGGAGAAAGAATTAATTGAGTGTGTTGGATTGTCGTACAACGGTCAGAATTCGAAGAAAGCACGAATAAAGGAACTAAAGCGAAGGATATCGTACGATAACGTTGAAGGAAGCAAACGGAAAATTGTCGTGACTGAGATTTTCGATAAACCTAAGGCCAAAGAGGACGGGCGCAGTATGAAGCAACCGGAACTGCAGAATGAATTTTTAATCTTGCTCTCGGATTATATAAAAAGCAATGCTGAGGACAATTTAGAATACTCATACCGCAATATGCTATATTGGGGGATGTGTTGCCTGCCTAAGGAATTGGGATTCTTTATGGCTGCCGAAGTAGATGGGGAGGTTTATCCACCGGATGGCTTTACAAAATACACGTGGTATGTTTTTTCAGATAAATATCATCAGATCTGCTATGAAACGGTTTGGCGGCGTTTAGAGCGGCTTGAGCAAAATGGTGCAATCGAAATAAGGTATGCTTACCGGCTGGATAAGGAACTGCATTGGGATAACACCCGCGGATTTAAAATAATTGATGCAGCGCAAAAAGCGACTTTGGAAAAAGTCGGGCTACAAAATCCCGGATTTATTTGGCGAAACCCAAAACATCGCGACGAGTATATAAAAAATCTACAGGAAGAGCTTACGAAAGAATTTCCGAATTCGACCGCCTCAACGTTGCGTAAAGTCTTCTCCATTAATTTGATTGACCTGGAGGTTTCTTATACTGAGAGTGAGTTGGAAGAGGCACAGCAAAAGTGGCAAATGATGATTGGCAGAAAAATACTAAACGGCCTACGATCAAAACAACATAATGATCTTCTGAAGTGGCGTGAAGCATTTGTCAAAGGCGATGATGGCGATAAAGAGCTGGCGAAGGGGTTTGCTGAAACGCTTACAATCGATGACTTCAACTCATTGCAAGGGGTCTATACGATATCTTCAGACGCTATGGAAAAGTATGAAAAACTGCTTATGAATTTCGGTATTAATCCGGCCGAGATCGATTTGCCCTATGAGGTAACGGATGAAGACTTGTGCAGTAGCGGGGAAGGTGATTGGCTGTTGGAATATGCGTAATACGATTCGGCGCTTAGGATAAGCCTTGACACAGGCTGATATCTATGTTAAAATGGTGTCGAACGTGGTAAAAGATTATCAATTTTAATAGCGACAAGGTGATAAAATGAATTACGAATTTTCAGAATGGCTCCGCGAGAACAAATCGAAGAGGCAACAAATTTCCCGCGAATCGCTTTTTGCAATTTATAACTACTTGGTGCTTCATGCCGGCAAGGTTGTTACGGCTACTCATATGTCCAAATCCCTTTATAGTTTGGGCTGCCCGATTTCACATAGTACAATTACTGCGTACTTGAAAGAGTTTGTTGAATATGGTTTATTTCGTAAGGTTGAGTGGTTTTACCTTACCAAGAATTACAGCCATAAAAAGGCAGAGAAAATTAGCCGTAATGTGACGTATTATCTTAACGAAAATGTGGATTTTGAAGCGGCTTACTATGAAGCAAAGAATTTTTATTCAGGATCTCCTATGTTCAATGCGCGGCATGAGCAATGGTATCCGTATGCAAAAGGTATGACGGATTTTTATAATGCGCTGCGAGCCAAAGGATTTTCGGTAACAAGCGGTGTTGTTGCAAAATATAAGAACCAAGGCGGAAAGGTTCAAAAATTCACCACGAAAATTGATTTCGTTATTGAAAAAGGGGAAAACCAAAAAGCCTATTTCGCCGTTGGTTATGATCGAAATACGGTTTTGGAGCAAGCTCTGTTGGATATATGCGACAACCATCCGAAGTATATCGTATTTCCGGAATCCTACGAGGAAATAACTCCAAACGGCGTGCGGATATGTTCTTTTGACACAGCACCGCACGTATTACCATTTATTTAAAACGATGGGGCTGAAAAGCCCCATACAGTTTGCACAAAAGATATCCAAAGTGGTAACATCTTAACGAATTTTCCACAAAATCAATTCAAAAAATTTATATGTATCGGCACAAGCCGTAGAAAGGACATTAAAATGAAAAACACTTTAACTAACGATGAATACAGAGATATGAGATTTATTGGGACGCAGGAAGTTGCAACGGTAATGGGTTGCTCTGTTCCGACAGCAAGACAGATAATGCACAGCGAAGGATTTCCGGCAATAAAAGTCGGAAATCGACTGTGCGTTATGGTATCAAGTTTTAAAGAATGGGCCGCGAGCCAGCAGGTGATGTAAATGGGAAAGAAAAAAGGAAACGGCTTCGGCACGATTTATAAGTTCCGTAATGGCTATCGAGCACAAATTACGGTCGGTTATCAAAAAGACGGTAGACTGAAAAGGAAAAGCATTTCCGGAAAAACGGCAGCAGAGGTTAAGCGGAAGATGATTGCGCTGCAAAATGAGCTGCAGTGTGGAAATTATTTGGCCGCCAGTATGATCACTGTGCCCGAACTGGCAAAAATTATGCTTCAAGAAGAGCGAGGTCTGAACCTCATCAAAGAGGGAACATACCATCGAAATATGGAAACAGTCAAGATTATTGAACGCGACTCGGTACTGGGTAAAACACCAATACAGAAGCTGGAATACTTGCAGATAAAAAACTTCCTCTTCGATCAAACAAAGCGTTCGCAGAGCGCAATCAACAAGATTTTCACAACGCTTAAGAAAACCTTAAAAGAAGCTGTGAAACGGAAAATTATTGCCCAAAATCCGATGGATGATATGAAGCGTCCGAAAACAACACAACCGACAAGAAAAGTTCGGGCGTTTACGGTTGAAGAGCAACAGCGCTTCCTTAAAGTCTTGTATGAGAATGATATCCCGTATGCTTGGCAAATGCTTTTGTCATTGTATACCGGGATGCGCATGGGTGAAGTTAATGCCCTGGAGATTCGCGACATAAACTTAAATTTTGGGACCATCACGGTCGATAAGACAATTTCACGCGATGGTAAAGGTAAGGCATTTATCTCCGAAACAACCAAAACAATAGCCGGAACACGTAATATCCATTTGTCAAAAGCCGTACTGCCGCTCGCAAAAGAAATCGTAAAGTACTGCGGAACAACGAAATATGTATTCAGCGATGGCGAGCACTTTCTTAACACGAATCAGGTAAATATGCAGTTCCGACGTGTTTTGGAAAAGTACAATATCCTCGACCCTGATGTCAAGGGAAAAGTATCACTTCACTCCTTACGGCATTCATTCGCAACAAGATGTATCGAGGCCGGTATGCAACCGAAGGTTTTGCAAAAAA
>JAKSQF010000204.1 GCA_024404235.1 Clostridia bacterium
GAAATGATCCCCAAATGCTTTGCCCGCTCTTGTAACGAGGGTTTTGCGCTGAACGTGTCGGGATCGTTGCTTGTACTGATGAAACTGCTAAAACCCCTTTCGTGGTTTTTTACCCGCCTTTCCAAAGCGGTGTCGGCGCCCTTTATTAAACGTGCCGAGCCGGAGGTCACCATGACCGTGGGCGAACTGCACGACATTGTGGAAAACATCTCACCCGAGGACGGTATCGACGCCGAAACGGGGGAGCTTGTGCGCTCGGCTTTACGCTTTTCGGATCGCACGACCGGTGAAGTAATGGTTCCGTGGCAGTCGGTACAGACCGTTTCGGTCGGTATGAAAACACCGCAGATCCTTGAAGTGGTACAGCAATCTGCCCATTCCCGTTTGCCGGTCATCGGCCGTGACGGATCGGTGCGTGGCATTTTGCAGATTCGCCGCTTTATGCACGCCTACATCAAAAATCATCAGGTGGTTTTGGCCTCGGTGATGGATTATCCGTACTATATCAAGCCGGATATCCCGATTGACGACGCGCTGACACAGATGAGTAATCACCGCCGCAATCTTGCCGTGGTGAAAAGCGAGGCGGGGGAGATCCTCGGCATTTTGACCGTGGAGGATATCCTCGAAGAGCTGGTCGGCGAAATTTACGATGAAAATGACGTCGGAGGTGACTCCGATGCCTGAAATATTCTACTATATTGCCATTGTGCTTTTGTTGGCACTGTCAGCCTTTTTCTCGGCAACCGAAATCGCTTTTGCTTCGGTCAGTGAACTGCGCCTGAAAAGCCGTTTGCAGGAAGAAAACAGCCTTGCTCTGCGCTTGGCCAACCGCATTAAAAATCGGTACGACGATGCTTTAAGTGCTATTTTGATTGGTAATACCTTAGTCAATATCGCCGCTTCGTCGATCGCTACCGTGTTGGTTATTGGCCTGCTCGGCGAAAAGCGTGCTTGGGTCGCTACTTTGGTAATGACCCTGTTGGTGCTGACTTTCGGCGAGGTTTTGCCGAAAGTTCTTGCCAAACAGTTTGCCGAAAAATATTCCGTTGCGGTGTCGGTCCCCGTGTTCGGGCTGACCGCTTTGCTGAAACCCGTTTCGTGGCTGGTGCTGTTGTTCGTTAATTTGGTTTCAAAACTGTGGCAACACTCGGTCAGCGATACGCAGGCCGTTTCGGAAGAGGATCTTGAAAACATTATTGATATCGTCGAGGACGAGGGTGTGCTGGATGAAGAACAGTGCGATCTGTTGCAGAATGCGCTGGATTTTGAAGACGTTTGCGCTTATGAGATCATCACCCCGCGTGTTGATTTGGACGGTATTGATATCCACGATCCTTACGAAAAAAACATACAAAAAATCTTGGATTGCACCTATTCGCGCCTGCCGGTTTACGAGGATACACCCGATCACATCATCGGCATTCTGCATTTGAATCAGGTGTTTAAGGAATTGACCGAAACGAAAAGCATCACCATTCGCGATCTGCTTCTGCCGGTTACTTTTGTGCATAAAACCATGCCGTTACCCGACGTGCTGGAAAAAATGAAGCAGAATAAAACGCACATGGTCGTTGTGCTGGACGAGTACGGCGGCACCATGGGCATCCTTACAATGGAGGACGTGCTGGAGCAACTGGTCGGCGAGATTTGGGATGAAACCGACGAGATCGAGCGCGAATTCGTCTGCGTAGACGAAACCCATTATGAGGCTGTCGGCGATATGCGACTGGAAGATTTCTTCGATGAATTCGATATCGACATCGAGGACGATGCCGATTTTGACGATGATAATACCACCGTCGGCGGTTGGGCGGTCACCTGCTTGGAAGGCGATTTTCATGAAGGCGATACCTTTACCTATGAGAATCTTTTGATCACGGTATTGGAGGCCGATGAACGCCGTGTGGAACGAATTGCGGTTGAAATTCTGCCTTTACCCGAAGACGAAGAAGATTAAATAAGTATATGAAACGTAAAACGCCCCCGCACAAACGAAATACCGTTTGTGCGGGGGTGTTGCTATTTGTCCGAGTACGGTTGATTGCTATAACCTTTTAAGTAAAGCTTTTGTATTTTTCTGTTCAATATCTTTCTCCAAATACGGTGAAACCATTTCCTTTTGCCGAATAAATCAACCAAAGTTGGACTTACCGCATAATAACTACGGATAAAGAATCTGCCCCAAAAATGCTCACTCAAATAAAAATCACGATATCGACGCAATGTCCAAACCTCAGGACAATCGTAAGAACCGTATACACAAGTTGCAATATAACAGCCGCTTTTTTGGACTTTTGGTTGCATAGGGGGTGGTGTAGGGATAGGTGTTGGTAAATCGTTGCTTGTGACGTTGAAATGATGAATCCGTGGAGAAGCAGGGGCGGAAAGAATTTCATCAATCCTTCGTTTAATATAATCTTGATTTGCACCGTATGAAGTCCAAAGTTTAAGAATCGGAATGCCGGCTTCCTCACAAATGTTTTTGACTTTTTCGTCGCGTTCTTTTCGGTCTGAATTATAGTGCGTTTGGTCATTGATTTCTACGGCAATTTTGGGTCGATATTCAGTGTCCGTAATTAAAAAATCAATGTTGCGGAACAACTCGTTATGCCATCTTGCATTGTCGGTGCGTTCAATGAAAGTCGCTAAATTTATTTGCGGAAAAACCTGAAAACCATCGGGTACAGATTGTTTAATGGCACAATAGAAAGATTGTTCGCTATTGCTTATCAACCGTGTCTTCAATTCATATAAATACTCATTTGGGTTACTTTTCGGTACTGCACAAGGTTGAGTAATGTAATGCCATTGATTGCACTTTTGACATTTTACAATTTGGCCGGTTTCACGCTTTCGATTGCAGGCTTTGCAAAGTGGATATTTTCCGCTCTCTGCACCACATACACAGCATTTCATAAGATACTCTCACCTCAAAAATACAACGTATGCGTATAGGTTTTGGTGGTATCGGCTTCCAACGTTTCAATGCCCTCTTTTTCTTCAATGGCAATGCCGTCGTCGGTTCTTGCGGGAATACCGCACCACGGCTCAATGCAGACGTAGCGGTCACAGAAAGATTTTGTCCAAATCAAAAGATAGCGGCACTGCGGAAAATCCACCGTAATGCTTTTGCCCGTTTTGCGGTTGCGCAGGGCGGCACTGCGGGATTTCACGTCTTTGAAAATCAAGGCATCCACGTCAAAATACTTTTTGTAAAGCGGTAATACCCGTCCTTCTTTTAAGATCGGCACGGTCTTTCCGGATAAAAGCGTTCCTTCCGTTGTGTAGGCGTTCAG
>JAKSQF010000205.1 GCA_024404235.1 Clostridia bacterium
GGAATAGCAGAGCACCTTCAAATTTGTCATGAAATCACCTTTATCATTTCCGGAAGCGGTTTTGTTTCCACTGATTCTGAAGAAATGAAAGCATCTGCCGGTGATGTGTTTTTGACCCGAAAAGGGCAAATGCACACGATACGCTCTGATAAACAATCTATCTTAAGATACTATTATTTTGCTTTTGATTTCAATGAGAATGCAGAAAAGACGCCGTACTCAGATATTAAGGACTTGTTTTTGATCAATAATACAATCAAGAAAAAGGACACCTTGGAGATGAATGTTCCGTTCTCGAAGTTGATCAGCGAGATGTACTATCTCTCGGATTTTTCCAAAGAGATGATTAATACATATATTGACCAAATCTTACTTATGACGGCACGCCTTTTTTTAAAAAAGGAAAAATCCAACTATATCCCGATGAAAACGATTAAACCGATCGGGTATACGGTATATGCCGTTATTCGGTATATTGGCGAAAATATATACACCATTGAAAGCATCAGTCAAATGGCAAAGGATTTGGGTTACTGCGATAGCTATTTATCCAGAATTTTCAAAGAAAAAATGGGAATGACGTTGCAGGCCTATATTACTATGAAAAAAATGGAGAAAGCAGTTGAAATGATCGAGCGCGGAGATTGCACCATAACCGAAATTGCTTTCAAATTGAATTTTGAATCGTTGCAATCTTTCAGTAAGTCTTTTCGCAGGACGATTGGTATATCACCGATGGATTACCGTAAAGAATTTTTCAAGAAATCAAAAGAGCAGTAGCTTTTGAGAGGAGAGTAAATGCATGCGTGGTCGTAGGAGAATCATTTGTTGGACAGCTTTGGTATTGTGCTGTGCTTTTACATTGTTGCCGTTTGCTTGCAGCGCTTCAACCGGTACACAAGAAAATGACTTCGATACTGCTGCCGTTTCTTCAATTGAGAAAGGTGCGGCACAGCAAGGAGATAATTCTCTTTATGATTATATTTGCAAAAATAAGGAAATCCCTTATGGCGAAAAAGAAATTGCGTTGAATGCCGCAGACGCTAAACTTAGTCGCGTCTCCTTGGGTGAGTTTTCCGGTAAAAACGATTGCCTGATTTATAAAAAGAACGGGACGGCTTCTTTTGCTGTGAACATTCCAAGGGATGCACTGTATAACGTCAAATTGGATTATTGTGCTGCTATTTCAGATATAAGCAACATTGAAATCAGTTTGAAAATCGACGGAATAAGTCCCTTTTTCGAGGCAGAAAAGCTTGTATTAAAACGGACATATGAAAACGACGGAGAAATCAGCGTCGGTTTTAACGGGAATGAGATCGCACCAAAACAAAGGGAGGTTAAAAAATGGGCCTCCTGTGTTATAGAAGATTATTCTACTTATTACAATGGCGTAGTTCCGCTGCACTTTTCCGGAGGGAAGCATGTTTTTGAAATTTCTTCCTCTGCTGCAGTTGCGTTGAATTCTATTGTGTTGTGTGGGAATACGGAGTTAGAGAGCTATAAATCGTACTCAAAAAAACATACAAATGATAAAAAAGCCGGTAATATTTCAGTAAAGGTGCAGGGTGAAAATGCCGATTATAAATCGGATTCCACCTTGATTCCGGTATACGATTCTACCAGTAGCAGTACGGAAAACAGAAACGGATCCGCCAACAGCCCTTCTCGTATTCATCGAAACACAATCGGCCAAAACCGTTGGGCGGCTCCCGGTATGTGGTTGGAATATAAGGTGGATATTCCGCAGGACGGTTTATATAAACTGCAAATGCGCACCCGTCAGAACAGCAATATCGGTATGGCGTCTTTCCGTGATATTTATGTTGATAATACGATACCTTTTTCGGAAGCGCGTGGTTTTGTTTTTCCGTACACTTCAGGTTGGGCAATCACAACTTTTGGGGAGGATGAAAGCCACCCTTACTGGATTTATTTTTCAAAAGGGCAACATACCATTCGGTTTACGGCTACGCTGGATCGAGTATCTGATGTGTTGAACCAATTGGAAGACGTGAATTCGGAACTGATTTTGTTATATCGCCGAATTGTTATGGTGACCGGCATTAGTCCTGATGCCAATCGCGATTACAATTTAGATGCTGAAATTCCGGGCTTGATTGAAACCTTGAAAAGCTGTCGAAAAAAATTGAATAAACTGGCAGGGGATTATCTGAAGGTTTCCGGTGGAGAAAAAAGTCAAATTGTTGTTATCCAAAGTAATGCGAAACAAATCGGTGATTTCATTGAAAATCCCGATACAATTCCTTCAAGGTTATCTAATTTTCAATCTAATATTTCGTCTCTTTCAGATTGGATGTTATCGGCAAAAAGTCAGGCATTGGAAATTGATTATTTTGTTTTAAGCGGAAAAGGGTCATCGCAACTGAAGGCTGAAAAAAATCTATTAAACCGTGCAATGTTTGCAACCGAACGCTTTTTGGCTTCTTATGCGGGTGATTACAACTCGATTGGCACCTCCAAAAATACAAAGGGTTCAAAGCAAATAACAATTTGGTTTAACGGCAGTCGTGATCAGGCACAGATAATGCAAGATATGATTGAAGAAGACTTTACGCCTAAAACAAATATTTCTGTTAAACTCAGCTTGGTTTATCAAGGCTATTTGGAATCTATTTTAGCGGGTTGCAATCCGGATATTGCGCTGGATGTTGCAAGAAGCTATCCTGTCAACCTTGCTTGTCGAGAGGCTTTGACCGATTTGACACAGTTCGATACGTATGAAGAAGTGATGAGCCGTTTTGGAAATAATGCCGGCGTTCCGTATGAATATAACGGAGGCGTATATGGTCTGCCGTCTACGCAATCGTTCTTTATGTTGTTTTACAGAAAAGATATCTTCAAAGAATTGAATCTGTCTGCACCGCAAACTTGGGATGATTTTTATGACATTGTTCCTGTTTTGCAGCGTAATAATTACGAAATCGGTCTGCCGTATTCCACCATCACCGTAGCCGGAACAGCCATGGGCGGTATCGGTGCAAAGGATTTATTTGCTACGCTACTGTTCCAAAATGGCGGGAAGTTCTACTCAAATAATTTAAAAAGCAGCAGCTTGATGGACGAGCGTGCGTTTGACGCATTCAGTCAATGGACGGAATTTTATACGACATACGGCTTCCCTATAACCTACAACCTGATGACTCGCTTCAGAAGTGGCACGTTGCCGTTGTTTATCGGCGCTTATTCAACCTATAATGCCTTAATGGGAGCGGCACCTGAAATTTATGGATTGTGGGATATGATTCCGATTCCGGGT
>JAKSQF010000206.1 GCA_024404235.1 Clostridia bacterium
CTCGTGTTGCCCCGACCTCTACTGCAAAGCCGGGTGACAAGATCACCATCGCATGTGAAACTTCCAAGATTCACTTGTTCGATAAGGACACTGAATTGACCAGTTGCAACTGATTGCAATAAATTAAAACAGCCTGTACCGAAAGGTGCAGGCTGTTTTTGTCGGGGTATTTATATGAGAATAGAACATCCAATACCGCCTTTATATTCTGCTGATTCAAAAATCTTGATTCTCGGCAGTTTTCCGTCGGTCAAATCGCGGGAGGTCGGCTTTTTCTACGGACATCCGCAGAATCGTTTTTGGCGTGTTATCGCAGAATTATTCGGTTCTCCTATTCCACATACAATCGAAGAGAAAAGCCAACTGATTTTGAATAATCAATTGGCTCTTTGGGACGTGATTGCATCTTGTGATATAACGGGATCGGCTGATTCTTCTATTAGCGAGGTCGTTCCCAATGACCTTTCAACGATTTTGAAAAACAGCAAGATTGAAAAGATTTTTGTAAACGGGAAAACGGCGGAAAAGTATTATGATAAATATCAAAAACCGCTTTTGAATATTGAGGCGACCTGCCTGCCGTCCACCAGCGCCGCCAATGCTTCTTGGAATATGGAGCGCTTGAAATCGGCGTGGCAGTTAATCCTGCATGGGGATTTTTGAAATCATATATCGACCGGTTTCCGCCATAAGCTTTGCTGCCGGTAAAAGTAATTTTGTCGGGATATGTGCAAACAGTTCGTTCGCCTCAAAGGTGAAGTCGCCTTGATAATTGATTTCGCCCAGTGCTTTTAAGATGGGGGTATAATCCATTTTTTGCAGATAGGGTAAGGTGTGCAGGTCACGAATCAAATCGTTATCATGGACGTGCAGTGCCAACAAGCGATTTGATCCTAATTTTTGAATAAAATCCGCAACGTCACGGCGTACTAACGGCACGTGACCGAGGTCTAAACAAGCGCAAAGATAGGGCGAATTGATGCTGTCAACATAATCGCAGAATTCTTCCGGCGAAGCGCAAACGCTGTCAAAGATTTTATAGTTCGGAAATTTGCGACAAGTCCACATATTTTCTGTGGCAATTTTAATATTAAA
Organism: Clostridia bacterium; assembly: GCA_024404235.1. GTDB lineage: Bacteria > Bacillota > Clostridia > Oscillospirales > Acutalibacteraceae > UBA737. The sequence goes on from JAKSQF010000206.1 coordinate 1,096, forward strand.
CTTTTCAGCATAGGGTAGCAAGGCTTTGTAAAACTCAAGATTCATTTGCTTTAGCTTTTTGGCATGGAAAGCGTGGCGAATATGTTGTTTCGGATGAACAACGATGATTTTTGCGCCTAAAATCGAAGCAATTTCCATTGTGCGCACAATCTCGTCAAAGTATTGCCGATCGGTCAGTTCGTCACCGCAACTACTCGGAAACGGTGCGTGCGCCTGATTGCACGGAAGGCCGATTTTGTCGGTGGTGGCCCGCATTTCGTATGCCACTTTGACATAATCGTCACCCCATAACGGAACGTCGTGGTTGTATCGCATATAGAAAAATGAATAGTCATAGGCGTCAAAACCGGCATCCTTTAAGAGTTGAATGGTTTTTTCAAAACCGATTCTTTTATCCAAAATGTTCGTTTGTGTTGAGAGTATCATAAGTTTTTTATCCTTTCACAGAAGTTTGTTTTTACAGGGAGTATGTATGTGTACTGAAAAATGGTTTAAGAAGAATACGGCCGATCTCGGGGAAAAAACGGTAGCCATTACCGGAGCGACCGGTGGTTTGGGCGAAGCGTGGTGTCGGTGGCTGTTGCGTCTGAATGCCTCCTTGATTCTGATCAATCGCAATGCCGAGCGGGCAGAACAACTGCGCACCAAACTGCTGATACAGTACCCGAACGCAGAAATCACATTGCTGTCGGCAGATATGGAGCAAATTGATGATGTGGAAGCAGTATGCACTGAGCTGGAAAAAATCGGTTTTGATTACCTGCTGTTAAATGCCGGTGCTTATGCGATTCCACGTCATAAATGTCCTACAGGGTACGGTAATGTGTTTCAAATAAACTTTGCTTCGCCTTATTATATGGTGCGGCGACTTCTGCCGTATATCAAGGCACATCGGGTGCATACGGTCGCCGTCGGCAGTATTGCACACAACTATTCAAAAACCGATGTCGATGATATTGATTTTTCTTCCCGTAAGGCCGCAAGTAAAGTATACGGAAATGCCAAACGGTATTTGATGTTTTCTCTGTATGAACTAGCAGGGAAGGAGCAAATATCGCTGTCGGTGGTGCATCCCGGAATCAGCTTTACGGGTATAACCGATCATTATCCGAAATGGCTGTTTTTCTTCATTAAGCATCCGATGAAATGGATCTTTATGAAGCCGAAAAAAGCGTCGCTTTGCCTTCTTGCGGGAATGTTTGAACCAACCGACTATATGGAGTGGATCGGACCGAGATTTTTCGATGTTTGGGGATTGCCGAAAAAGAAAAAATTGAGAACCTGTACGCGAGCGGAAAGCCAGCTGATTACTGAAAGGGCAGAGGCAGTATACACAAAATGCAGTGAAAAAAAGACCGTTTTATAACGGTCTTTTTTGCGTTATTCGTCAAATTGACTCTTGTAACCCTTTTCTTCAATTTCCTGCAGAATATCGGCCCATTCCTCGTCGGTATAGCCACGGCGGTCATCTTTTTGGTAGCGCTCATACAAAGAAGTCAAAGCGGCTTCATAAACGATTTTATCGTATCTTTTGGAACGGACATAAAGCACGCTCATCCAAATGCCGAATACAACCACTAAAAAGCACGGAAGTAAGTTACGCCAATAAAAGAAATCGGGCAGAGGCAGGCTGAACGGATAGGTGTTTTCGTCAAGACCGCTATGTTGTACCGTAAGCACAGCGCGTAAGTAAATGATAAAATTGTATATAGTGGCTACCGGAATGATAAGACAACCGATCGGTTGCAGTTTTACTTTTTTGATATGAGCTTTGGTTAAATAGGAAAAAACCAAACCGGTAATCACCAAAATAAAAGTGATGCAGACCGGAATCAGCGTAGGCTTCAGGTTGTTGAAAAAGGTACCCAACTGCTCCTTGTTATCTGCCGATTGAAGAACGATAACAGAACCGATGATGTAAAACAGATTGAAAATGCCAAAGTAAACGGTTGACAGCAATAAAAACAGTCGTAGGCGTGAAAATAAATGCGAATCCGGTCCGGCGTACTGTATACCGCGTTTATATTTGTATTTTTCAACAGCTTTGAGAACGGTTGCGTTTTGTGTAAGAGCCATAGTAAGTTTCCTTTCACAAATAATTAACTTTATTATACACGCAAAAACGACTTTTTTCAAGAGCCTTTTCATCAATCAATGCAGCTATATCTGGCGCCTCAT
>JAKSQF010000207.1 GCA_024404235.1 Clostridia bacterium
ACCGAGGCGGCACGCTCCGGCAAGATCGATCCGGTGATCGGCCGCAGTGAAGCAATCACCCGCGTCATCCAACTCCTTTGCCGCCGCACCAAGAATAACCCCTGCCTTATTGGCGAACCGGGTGTCGGTAAAACGGCAATCGCCGAAGGACTGGCGCAACGTATTGCGACGGGTGACGTGCCCGAAATTTTAGCCGATAAACGCCTTTTTACGCTGGATCTTACCGGTATGGTGGCCGGCACGAAATACCGCGGTGATTTTGAAGAACGCATCCGTGCCGTGATCGACGAGGTCACTGCTTCCAAGGACGTTATCCTCTTTTTGGATGAGGTGCATACCATTATCGGTGCCGGCTCGGCAGAAGGCTCGACCGATGCCGCCAATATCTTGAAGCCCTCGCTTGCCCGTGGGGATTTGCAGCTGATTGGTGCTACTACCATTACCGAATACCGCAAGAACATCGAAAAGGATTCTGCACTTGAACGCCGGTTCCAGCCGGTCACCGTGGCCGAGCCTTCCGAGGAAGATGCCGTTTTGATTTTGAAGGGTTTAAAGGATAAATACGAAGCACATCATAAGGTGCGCATTCCCGATGAAACGATCGCTTCGGCGGTTAAACTGTCGGCACGGTATATCAACGACCGTTTCCTGCCCGATAAGGCGATCGACCTCATTGACGAAGCGGCATCCAAAGTGCGGCTTTCCAATTCGGCCGAACCGTCCGAGCTGAAAGAACTGGCCGAAAAAATCGAAGCCACCGTTGCCGAAAAGGAAGAGGCTATCAATACGCAGGAATTCGAGCGTGCCGCCGCTTTGCGGGACGGCGAAAAGAAAATGCGTGACGAACTGGATGAAAAACGTCAGCAGTGGCACGAGCAGAACGACCGTATTTCGGGCGAGGTCACACCCGAAGATATTGCCGCCATCGTGTCGGATTGGACGGGTGTTCCGGTCGTTCAACTGACCGAAGAAGAAAGCGAACGCCTGCTGAAACTTGAAACGGTTTTGCACGAACGTCTGGTCGGTCAGGAGGAGGCGGTCACCGCCGTAGCTAAGGCTATTCGCCGTGGCCGTGTCGGATTAAAAGACCCCAAGCGACCGATCGGTTCGTTTATTTTCCTCGGGCCGACGGGTGTCGGTAAAACCGAATTGGCCCGTGCCTTGGCTGAAGCTATGTTCGGCAGCGAAAACCGTATGATCAAGCTGGATATGTCGGAATATATGGAAAAGCACACCGTGTCACGTCTTGTCGGCTCGCCGCCCGGATACGTCGGCTATGACGAGGGCGGTCAACTGACCGAGCAGGTGCGCCGCCATCCGTATTCGGTACTGCTTTTTGATGAAATCGAAAAGGCACATCCGGATGTATTCAGGACGTTAGTGCAGATCGACGAGGACGGCATCCTGACCGGTTCGCAGGGACGTAAGGTCGATTTCAAAAACACCGTCATTATTATGACCTCTAACATCGGCGCCCGCCGTATCACCGAAAAAAAGATTTCCTTCGGTTTCGGTGCAGGGAACAGCGGCAACGATACCGATGTAAAAGAGAACGTTCTTGCCGAATTGAAAGAATCCTTCCGTCCGGAATTCCTCAATCGTGTTGACGATATCATCGTTTTCCACAAGCTGGATCACGCCGAAATCGAACAAATCGCCCGCAAGATGCTCGGCAATCTTGAAAAGCGGCTTGCAAACCTGAACATTAAAATCACTTTTGACGATGCGGCGATTTCCGCATTGGCCGATCAGGGTTTTGACCCCGTTTACGGTGCACGTCCGCTTCGCCGCAAAATTCAAAGCGGCATTGAAGACGCTTTAAGCGAAAAACTGCTGGACGGCAGTGTAAAAAACGGCGATACCGTGAAATGCACCTTTGCAGACGGCTGTTGGAAATTCACAACCGAATAACCGATAAAAAACAGGAGGTTTCGCCCTCCTGTTTTTTCAGCCCTTTTCGTAAATACGGTTGATTTTTGCATTTATTTGTTTTATTATTTACATAAGTTATCGGCGTTTGATTTATCATCCGTTAAAAAGATATTTAGATCGAAATTTGTGGAGATGAAAGAAGATATGAAAAACACAAAAGAAGAAAAGGAAAGACGGCATTATAATAAAAAACTTATCTCGGATGGGTTGAAAAGAGAAACACAGACAGTTCGTAAGGTTAATTGGGTGGAATTTGGATTATGCGGTATAGGTTGCTTTGTCGGATTATGGTTGAATAGCATTATCCCTATTGAAAGACTAATCAAGAACAGTATCGTAAGTATTGTAGTTGAAGTATTGATAGTAACCGTTTGTATTGTAATTACCGATATGGCAGTTAATAAACTGAAAAGCATAATTAAAAAGTTTGGTTTAAGTTTTAAGAAATAGATAAATCCCAATTTACAGAGGAAATTTCGGTTTCCTCTGTATTTTTATTTCAAAATCAATTATATTTCCCGACAGATTCTTTTTTTATTTACTTTTTTGCCGGAATGGTGTAAAATAAATAATTAGAATTTATGAAGTGAACGGGGGAAGAATAAATGCGGCGGATCGTGATTATCGGCGGCGGTGCGGCCGGCCTGATGGCGGCTTCAAATGCCGCATTTGTCTTAAAAGATGCACCGCACGAAATCACCGTGCTTGAAAAGAATGAACGTCCTGCCCGAAAACTGATGATCACCGGAAAGGGACGTTGCAACGTGACGAACAACTGCGACCTTCCTACCTTGATCGCCAACACGCCGGGCAACGGAAAATTTCTGTATTCTGCCTTTTCGGGCTTTTTGCCGCAGGATACCATGACCTTTTTTGAATCGTTGGGTGTTCCCTTAAAAACCGAGCGCGGCAACCGTGTTTTTCCGGTTTCCGATAAGGCGGTCGATATTGTGGATGCCTTGGTTTCGTCCGTGCGTAAAACCTGCCGCATCCAAACGGGTACGGCGGCTGAAATCGTGACCGAAAACGGTGTGGTTGCGGGCGTTCGTACGCAAGACGGAAAAATCCTGCCGGCCGATGCGGTCATTTTAGCCACGGGCGGTTGCTCTTATCCGCTGACCGGTTCCACCGGTGACGGCTACAAAATGGCCGAACAACTCGACCATACCGTAACGCCTTTGGGCGGTTCACTGGTACCGCTTGAATGTCACGAAGGCTTTTGCAGTCGCCTTTCGGGACTTTCGCTGAAAAACGTCACCCTTTCGGTGTTCGAAGAAGGCAAGAAAAAGCCGCTTTATACCGAACTCGGTGAAATGCTCTTTACCCATTT
>JAKSQF010000208.1 GCA_024404235.1 Clostridia bacterium
TCTTTTTCGACAGCCGCCACGGTTGTACCCAACATTACGGCCAGTTCTTCTGTCGTATAACGTGCATTGCGTGCCAATAATTTAAGCAAATCGTTTTTCATAAGGTTTTTCCCTCCTGCAAAAATAAACGCCCCGAGCTTTCCGAAAAAAGCTCAGGGCGGACGAATCCGTGTTACCACCTGAATTCGGGACAAAGCTCCCGCACTCTGCCGGGTTAAAACCGAACCCCGATAACGGCGGGTTGCCGCACACCCTTTCAGGCACAGCTCTAAGGTAGCGTTCGCCGAATTTTCGTATTGCCTTGCACCACACGGCAACTCTCTGAAACGAAGGAAACGGTTACTGATCCTCTTCAACGCTTTTCTGTTTTAATCATACCCGAAAATCATACGTTTGTCAAGCGATTTGTTACTTGGCGCAGAAATGCCTTTATCCGTGCAACTTACAAAGAACACACTTGACATCATTCGACAAAAAGAATATACTATATTTATATTTTTATGTTTTTCGCAATATTTAAATACTTCAGATTAGAGGTTTTACATAGTGGATAATCAATCAAATTTTTTTGATCTGCAGACAGATTTGACCGACTATACTTCTGCAAAGGAGTTTGTTGAGGACATTCCGTTGCCGACCGAACCGCAATCGACCGACGAGTCGGCATCAACCGACCGCGCTTCAATGACTTCCAACCGCCAGCAACGCCTTTTGCGGCGACGCCGCCGCAAGCTGAAACGCTGGTCTACCTTTGTGTTGCCGATTGCCCTTTTCTATATCGAATGGGTCTTTCATTTTGTGGGAAAAGTCGGCGATTTTAAACCAAGCTTACTGCTGTTTCTACCGGTATTTTCTTTGCTGTTCGGCTCGCTTTTCAGCGGTATTTTCTGCTGTTTTTCCGATAAAGTCAACCGCATTCTGACCGCAGTCTTTTTAGGCTTTTGGGCGCTGATTGCCTCGGTGCAGGTCGTTTACAAGTTGATTTTCCGTGCCCTTTTCCGTTGGAGTATGTTGGGGCTTGCCGGTGCGGCGGTAGCCGACTTCGGCAAAAACGCCATTATGCCGATCATCACCAGTTTGTTCGGTATTGTTCTGCTGTTCCTGCCCCTGATCCTTTTTCTTGTTTTTCAGAAAAAGTGGTATCTGCCGGCGCAAAAGCATACCGGCCCGCAGGTGTTGGCTTTCTTTTTAAGTCTGGTCATGCTGCTGACCTCGGTTCTCGGCATTCTGCCCAGTAAGAGCCGTCGCCACGCTTTTTTCGTAGAAACAAACAGCAACCCCGACGCCACCCTTCAGCATTACGGTCTGGTTGCCGAAACTACGTTGGATTTTTGGTATGCCATTTTCGGTGCACCGAAGGAGGATGTCGGTCAGTACGTCGGTTTGGACGGAAAGGTCGATGCCGCATCCCGTGTGGATGAAGAAGGAAAGTCCTATGCCGCACAGACCCTGAATATTGACTTTGACCGTTTGAAGGAAGCCGCGCCCAACAAGACCATTCGCGATATGCACGAATACTTTGCCAACAAGCAACCCACCTTTGAAAACGATTATACCGGAATGTTCAAGGGCAAAAATCTGATTTTCCTGACGTTGGAAGGTTTTTCCGGCAAGGTGATCGATCCGGAATTTACCCCCACGCTTTACAAGATGTCGCAGGAAGGCTTCCGCTTTACAAACTTCTACGATTCGGTTTGGGGTGGCAGTACCGCAACGGGTGAATATTCCAATATGACGGGCAACTTCTACAACTCCGCCACCTGTTTGGAGCTTTCGGGCGGAACGCTGACCTATTCTGCATTCGGTAATCTGTTCCGTTCCCAAGGATATGACACCTATGCCTATCACAACCACACTTATACATACTACAGCCGCAACCTTTCGCACCCGAATTTCGGTTACGATTACAAGGGCATCGGCAAAGGAATGACTCTGCCGAAGATCGTTTGGCCGAATTCCGACCTTGAAATGGCGCAAGCGACCGCAAGCGAGTACATAAACCGTACCGATAAGAGCAAGCCATTCCACGCCTATTATATGACCGTCAGCGGACACGCCAACTACACCTTTGTCGGTAACTCGATGTCGACCCGCCACCGCGACGATCTTCCCGCAAAATACGATCATTACAGCGACAACGTCAAGGCCTATATCGCCTGCCAATATGAGGTTGAGCTGATGCTGCAGGACTTGGTCAAGCAGTTGGATGAAGCCGGTATTTTGAAAGACACCGTTTTTGCCATGTGCTGTGACCACTACCCCTATGCCCTTTCCGATTCCGAGCTTGCCGAGCTGTACGGTTTAAGCCAAAGCGGTCTGCGTGACAATTTGGATCTTTACCGCAACTCCTTTGTTCTGTGGAGTGCTTCGATGGAAAAGCCGATCACGGTCGACGTTCCCTGCTCCAGCGTGGATATGGTACCGACCCTCTGCAATCTGTTCGGTCTGAAATATGATTCCCGCATTATTACCGGTAAGGATATTCTTTCCGACTGCGAGCATATTGCCATCCTCAACACTGAAAGCACCTGGTGGAACTGGATCAGCGAAAAGGGAATCTATACGGTGTCCAACAAAAAATTCACCCCCGCGGACGGCGTTGAAATGACCCAAGAAGAGATTGATTCGTACGTCGATTTGACCTGCAAAAAGGTCAGCGGTATGCGTGCGGCTTCGTTCGGTATTTTGGATAACGATTACTACAAATACGTCTTTAATAAGGACTTTTCATTAAAATTCGAGAAAACGTCCGATGCATCTGCGGAGCCTGCCGCTCCCGAGAATTCGGACGAAAATACCGATACCCCGTAAACCCCAGCCTGCCCTGTGAAGAACAGCGGCAGGCTTTTTTTATAAAATGCAATTTTTTTGTTGACAAACGAGCGTTTTATGATATAATAGTTTTTAGCGATTCGTATTGGTTGTGTCCAATCCGGGCCATTAGCTCAGTTGGTTAGAGCAACCGGCTCATAACCGGTTGGTCCGGGGTTCGAGTCCCTGATGGCCCACCATTTATTTTATCAAATATAGGGGTATAGCTCAGCTGGTAGAGCATCGGTCTCCAAAACCGAGTGCCGAGGGTTCGATCCCTTCTGCCCCTGCCAACAAAAAAGTCTCTTTTGTCTACCGACAAAAGGGACTTTTTTGAACGATGTGTTCCGCACGCGGAACGTGATATGCACTTCGTGCGTGATGTTCGCCTGCGGCGAGTGATGTGCCTGCGGGCGTGGGTGGAACACATCACATCACTTTTGCCGA
>JAKSQF010000209.1 GCA_024404235.1 Clostridia bacterium
GGGATCGAATCATCGAGGCTTCGTCTGATTTATTTCAAAAAGACGGTACGCTACTGGAAGCCATAGTGCTCGCAGATAGAAATAAGGCGCTGTTTACCGACATTGCGAATGACACGTTGCGTGAGAACGGATTTGATTACCGTGCAGTCGTTACGGTCGGAAAAGCCCATTTTGATACAAGAGTTTATGACAATTTTACATTACCTGCCGGCACCTATCAAGCACTGAATATCCGCTTGGGCAGGGCAGAAGGCAAAAACTGGTGGTGTGTACTGTTTCCGTCGGTTTGCATTCCCGCGGCAGGCAAACATTCGCTTCGTGAAAGCGCTGATAATCGCAGTGCAGAGGTTGCAGAGCATCCTAATGGGTACAAAATACGTTTCAAAAGCGTTGAAATCTACGAGAAAATGCGTCTTTTTTTAAAAAAATAAAAAAATCTCAAAATTTCTCTTGCATTTTGCAAAAAGATGTGGTATCATCTTGTGGTGATAAGAATCGAAAGAGGTGACAAGAATGAAAGAAGGAATTCATCCGCAGTATGAAAAGGTAACCATTAAGTGTGCCTGCGGTGCCGAATTTGAGACCCGTTCCACGAAGAAGGATATTCGTTTGGATATTTGTTCGAAATGTCATCCGTTCTTTACCGGTAAGCAGAAGCTGGTTGACACCGGTGGTCGTGTCGACAGATTCAAAAAGCGTTTCGGTATTCAAGACTAATTGGAACTGCCTTTTACGCGGCTGTCATTTCGACAGCCGCGTTTTTCGTATATCATTCAAATGAGGTGACCGCATATCAAACCTTATTTTACAATTAAAGAACCGGCGACCACAGAATATTCGGAAAAGCGTTCCCGCTTTATTGCCGAGGTTTTTCCTTGCGAAAGTGAAGAGCAGGCAACCAAGCTTTTGGGTGAAGCACGCACACGTTATTGGGATGCAAAGCACTGTGTGTATGCCTATATTTTGAAAAACGGAACGATGCGTTTTTCGGATGACGGCGAACCGCACGGAACGGCAGGAAAGCCGGTTTTGGATGCCCTTACCGGAAGCGGTCTTGTTGATGCAATAGTTGTTTTTACTCGGTATTTCGGTGGTACGCTTTTGGGCACCGGCGGTTTGGTGCACGCCTATTCCACGTCGTCTTCTGACGCTTTAAGAGCAGCCAAACGGGTCGAAATGTGCCCGTGCGTCGTGTTCGAAACGGTTTGCCCGTATGCCGACCACAGCCGAATGGAGCGGCTGTTAAACGACCATTCGGCACAACTGCTTTCAACCGATTTTGCTGCCGAAGTTACCCTGCGATATATGTTGCGTGATAATGAAGATCTGCCGGTTTTTCACGAAAAGCTGACGGATACCTTTAGCGGTCGATTGACGGCCTGCGAGCAGGAAAGATCGTTTTTTGCATTTTCTTTATAAATAATAAAGGTTTTTGCGTTATTTTGCCGTATATACCGATAAGAAGATATTGCAGGAGGGAACGGTATGTCCACGATTCGTGAAACAAGTGAGCAATTTGAACGACAGTTTTTGGATCCGCTTGCCGTTTGCAGCGCCGACACCAAAGGTCGTGCCGTAGCGGAAAATGAGTGCAATTTGCGTACCGCATTTCAGCGCGATCGTGACCGAATTATCCACTGCAAGGCGTTTCGCCGTTTGAAGCATAAAACACAGGTCTTTTTATCACCCGAGTCGGATCACTACCGTACTCGTTTGACCCACACGTTAGAGGTCGCCCAAATTGCCCGTACGGTTGCCCGTGCAATGCGAATGAACGAGGATTTGACCGAAGCAATTTCACTCGGTCACGATTTGGGGCATACGCCGTTTGGTCACGCCGGTGAACGTGCTCTTGCAAGTCTTTATGCCGGCGGATTTACCCATTATGAGCAGAGTGTTCGCGTATGCGAACGTTTGGAGCGTGACGGCAGAGGGCTGAACCTTACTGCCGAAGTGTTAGACGGCATTTTACATCACACCAAGGATGATTGGGCATTTACCGTTGAGGGCAGAATCGTTCGTTTTTGTGACCGAATTGCTTACATCAACCACGATATTGACGATGCCATTCGTGCCGGTGTTATTTCGGAGGATGATTTGCCGAACGAGATCACCGACTGCTTGGGTCATTCCAAAAGTGAACGAATCGACACTTTGGTTCGTTCTTTGATTGATAACAGTAAGGACGGCAATCTGCAAATGGATGAGCAGACCAGCTCTTGCTATGGTCAGTTGCACGACTTTCTGTTTGAGGCCGTCTACCGCAACCCGATTGCAAAGTCGGAGGAATCCAAGGTTTTTGATATCGTCGAAGGGCTGTACCGTTACTTTTTAAGTCACCCCGAGCAGATGTCGGCAGAGTGCAAAACGGTGCTTGAAACCGAAGGAGTAGAGCGTGCCGTCGTTGACTATATTGCCGGTATGACCGACCATTATGCCGTAATGGCTTACTCCGATATTTATATTCCGAAATTTTGGAAGTATTAAATTATTTTAAATCTTTTAGTAATGCACCGTTTTCGGTGCGTTACTAAATATACAATAAAAAGCATCAGGATAATCAGTATTAAATTCAGGGGGGGGGATTTTCGTGCCGATTCCGGAGCAGGTGTTAAACGATATCAAATACCGCAATGATATTGAAGACGTGATTGCACCGTATGTTGCGCTAAAACGACGCGGAAAGAACCTCATCGGTCTTTGCCCGTTCCATAACGAGAAAACGCCGTCTTTTACGGTTTATCCCGAAAACGGGTCGTTTTACTGCTTTGGCTGTCACGTCGGTGGCGATGTTTTCACCTTTACGAAAATGATCGAAAATCTCGATTATATGGAAGCAGTCCGAGTTTTGGCCGAGCGTGCCGGTGTTTCTTTGCCGGAGGACGGTTACGACGATTCCATTCAAAAGCTGAAAAACACACTTTACGATATCAACCGTGAAGCCGCAAGGTTTTACCACAAGTATTTAATGTCTCCGCAAGGCAAATGGGCATTGGACTATTTGATCGGTCGTGGTTTGTCAATTGAAACGATTCGGCATTTTGGCCTTGGTGCAGCACCCGAATCGTGGACCGATTTAATGGATCATCTGCATAAAGCCGGCTTTTCAACAGCTGATCTTGTGCAGGCTGATGTAATTCTTAAAAGCCAACGCGGCACTTACTATGACCGTTTTCGGCATCGCATCATGTTCCCGATCATTGACGTTCGGGGTAGAGTAATAGCGTTCAGCGG
>JAKSQF010000021.1 GCA_024404235.1 Clostridia bacterium
CGCCGTTCGGACTGCTTTCCCTCGCCTCTTCGATCAACTCGTCGGTCGTATCACCCTGAGCGGAAACCACAACGATTACGTCATTCCCTTTTCGGTATTCATCCGTAATAATGCCGGCAACGTGACAGACACGCTCGGCGTTTGCTACGGAAGATCCGCCGAATTTTTTTACGATCAAAGACATCAGTATACCTCCAAAATCAATAAAGAGTATGCAAAATTTTTACGGTGTCGGCACAAAGGGCGGCACACTTTTCACGCAGGGTGCTTTCCGGCTCGTTTGCAGTGATCAGCGCGATTTCCTTGCTGTATTCGTTCTTGATCACCGTGCAGTTGCCAAAAGCGGAATCGGCCGATTTGCAAAGCGCGTCATAATCCTCGGCCTTGGCATAAACGTAAAGGCGGCACGCCTTATCCGGCGTGATGACGTAGTCGTCAGAGCCATCGGTCCAACTGAGATATTTGCGGCTGGTCAAATGCTTGGCACAGTCCAAAATATCGGCCGAGACGGCACTTGCGGTCGCCATTTTTCCGGCGCCCTTGCCGTAAAACATTAAGTCACCGGTTTTGTCACCGTTGACGACAATGGCGTTGAACACACCGTGAACGCCCGAAAGAATGTGCTCCCTCGGTACTAAGGTCGGTCGAACAGTAGCGGAAATGTGACCGTCATCCTCACGGCAGGCCTGTGCAATCAGCTTGATCACGCAATTAAAGCGGTCGGCGTATTCGACGTCACCTAAGGTGATACTCGAAATACCTTCGGTTGAAACCTGATCGGGGTAGACGTGCTTGCCGAAACCGAGTGCCGCCAAAATACAAATCTTGCGGCAGGCATCGTGACCTTCAATATCGGCGGTCGGATCTTTCTCGGCGTAACCGTTGTCCTGTGCCAGCTTCAATGCATTCTCAAAGCTCATATTATCCACTATCATTTTATTTAAAATGAAGTTGGTCGTTCCGTTCAAAATGCCTGTGATGGACTCGATGTGGTTTGCGGCCAGACACTGTGCCATCGGGCGCAGGATCGGAATGCCGCCGCCGACGCTTGCTTCAAACAGATAGTTGACATTTTTCTCACGGGCAATTTCCAACAGCTCGGCGCCCTTTGCGGCAACCAATTCTTTGTTGGAGGTCACAACGCTTTTGCCGGCTAACAGACATTGCTTGCTGAATTCGTAAGCGGGGTGTAATCCACCCATCATCTCGGCAACCACCCGAACCGAATCATCTTCTAAAATCCGATTAAAATCCTTGATAAAACGGTCGGAATAGGGAAGATCGGGAAAATCGCGCAGATCGAGAATATATTTGACATACAATTCATCCTTGATTTTTTCGTTGACCAAGGCGTTGTCGTTTATCAGGATTTCAGCCACGCCGGAGCCGACGACTCCGTGACCGATCAATGCAACGTTTACCATAGTTTTACCTGCCTTTCTGTTACAGTACCCGAACGGAGATGACCCCGTCGGTGCGTTTGAGTATTTCGAGTAGTTCACTTAACGGAAGACACAGCCCTTCGGTTGAAACCGACATGGAAACCGCGGCGGCTCCGTCGATCGGCGGGTTTTGATTGACGGTGATCAGATTTACTCCGTACTGTGAAAGTACCGCCGTCATACCCGAAAACACGCCTGCTTTGTCACTTAAAACAACGCTTAATTCAATGCGGTGTTCGTTCGGGGAAGCGTAAGAATAAACGGCGTTTCGGTACTTATAAAAAGCGTTTCTTGAAATGCCGGCCATCTTTGCGGCCATCGTCGCACTGGTGGCACTACCGTCCGCAAGATACTGTTTTGCAAGCAAAACACCTTCAAAAACGGGCGGAAGCACCGAAGTGCTAACCAAAATAAATCGATTTTCAGCCATAACTGTCCTCCGTAGAAGTACGATTGTTTACAATTATAATACACAATTCGTGAAAAATCAACGGTATTTTTGATTTTTTCGGTAATAGTAAAAACAGAACGAAAAAACGGGGGAATTTTGTGAATTTTGAAGAAAAAAAGACCTTTATAATCAACGTTGCGGTGCTATTTGTAACGGCCGTAATGATCATTGCCGTCTCGCGGATTTTGATATTCTATCTGTTGCCGTTTGTCATCGGAACCGTTTTGGCCTTTGCCGTGCAAAAGCCGGCCCGCAAAATTGCCGCGAAAGGCAAACTGAAGCACGGCACCGTTGCCGCTGTTTTGGTTGCGGTCATTTACGTGTTGGGCGCAGGATTTCTGACACTTTGCGTTTGGAAGCTTTTTTTAGGCATGCACTCACTCATAACTGACTGGCCGAAACGGTTAGCGGTGATGCAACCAAGGCTTGACCGTGCTATCAACAGTCTTTCTGGTATGTCGAGGGCTTTGCCGGATGCCTATGGGCAAACTGTTGAGAGGGCAGCGCAGGGAACCTTGCAGACAATTATAGATCGTCTAATGAATTTGTTTTCGGATATTGCCGCCGTTGTTGCCGCACGAATTCCATCGGTTTTGTTCAGCACGTTTGTAACGGTCGCCGCAAGCTGTTATATTGCTAAGGATTTTGATGCGCTGACCGAATTTGTAAAAGGTTTTTTAAAGCCGAAAACAACAGCAAAACTTAAAGACATCCGTGATATTTTCGTAAATGATATCTTTAAGTTTATGTGCGGTTATTTGATTCTTTCACTTATCACTTTTGCTGAATTGATTTTGGGTCTTGTCATTCTGCGTGTGCGACACGCGGTCTTGATCGCTTTGCTGATCGTCTTGGTGGATATTCTGCCGGTGTTGGGCAGCGGTACGGTCTTGGTGCCGTGGGCGGCTCTTTTACTGTTTTCGGGCAATTTTTTCCGTGGTTTCGGGTTGCTCGCATTATACGTGATAATTACGGCGGCAAGATATTTTCTGGAGCCACGTATTGTCGGTAAACAAATCGGCATTCGTCCGGTTTTTATGTTGCTTGTCATGTTTGTCGGGTTAAAGGTAGGTGGAATCGGCGGCCTTTTGTTTTTACCGATTATTTTTGTTGTTGTGATCGACTATTATAAACTGCAGATCAGTAGGGAAAATCAGGCTTGCACAAATGAATGATCGGGGCATAGTATGGTAGTGTTCCGGCTGTTTTATACAGCAGAACAGGAGTGATCCAAAGTGAAACGGTATCGAATTTCAACAGGGACTGTTACCTATGCCATAAAAGGCAGAGATCTTCTGCGGAAAAACGGATTTAACGCATATATGGAACGCATCTATTCGGGCCCCGGCAGCGCTGGGTGCGGCTATACGGTCGTTGTTTCCGGCGATTTGTCGCAGGCTGTGAGACTACTGCGCGCGGCAGGAGTAAAAGTTCTTGAAACAAACGAATTATAAGCAAACAAACCGTCACTTTTCGGGTGGCGGTTTGTTTTTTAGGGGGAAGCAATTTGATATACCTTGATAATGCCGCAACGACCGGCAAAAAGCCGGAAACGGTCATTCGTGCGGTGCGTTCGGCAATGGCACAGTATTGTGCAAATCCGGGGCGGAGCGGTCACGTAATCTCGATGAAAGCGGCCTTGGCTGTATACCGTGTTCGGGAAAAGGCGGCACGATTTTTCGGGTGCGATGGACCGGAGCAGGTTGTGTTCACAGCGAGCTGTACTCACAGCATAAACTACGTTTTGAAGGGCGTATTGCAAAGCGGGTCACACGTTATTATTTCGGACTATGAGCATAACGCCGTTGTGCGGCCGCTAGTGGCTTTAAAGGCTGATTTTGAAGTGGCAAGGGTGACGCCGGACGATGCGGAAACGGTGGAGAATTTTCGCCGATTGATACGGCCCGACACAAAAATGATTTTTGTGACCGGCGCTTCCAACGTGTTCGGTCGTAGATTGCCGATAGATGCTTTGGGAAAGCTATGTCAGGAAAAAGGAATTTTGTTTGGGGTGGATGCCGCACAAATCGCCGGTATCGTCCCGATCAACATGATCCGTCAGCACATTGATTTCCTGTGCGTTGCACCGCATAAGGG
The DNA here is from genome assembly GCA_024404235.1 of Clostridia bacterium. Classification (GTDB taxonomy): domain Bacteria; phylum Bacillota; class Clostridia; order Oscillospirales; family Acutalibacteraceae; genus UBA737. The sequence continues at coordinate 3,991 of JAKSQF010000021.1, forward strand.
ACTGTATGCACCGATGGGGATCGGTATACTCATCGCGCGAAAAAATGTATCAAACACAATCATTGAGGGTGGAACAGGGACAGAATCGGCCAACCTGATACAGCCGGAAACCTTGCCCGAACGATTGGAAAGCGGGACGCTTAATTTACCGGGTATTTTCGGTATTTCAGCCGGCATCGATTTTGTGCGTAATCTCGGCGGGGAAGAGAAAATTGCGCAGAATGAGATGAGAATAGTGCAAAATCTGTACGACGGTTTGCGCCAAATACCGAACATCCGGCTTTACACACCGCGCATTACACCCGAAAAATACGTACCGGTGCTGTCGTTTAACTTTGCAGAAAAAAACAGCGCTGAGGTGGCGGCATTTTTGGATCAGCACAATATCGCCGTGCGTGCGGGACTTCACTGTGCACCGCTTGCACACCGAAAACACTGCACACTTGACAGTGGAACGGTACGGGTCAGCCCTTCGACTTTTTCGACTGAATCGGAGATCCGACAGCTTTTATCTGTTTTGAATAGAAAAAATTGAAAAATATCTTTTTTTCTATTGATAGATGTTAAAATTTATGTTATTATATAAAGGAATATAAAAGAGTTGATTTGAGGTGCCAAAGTGTCTGCTTTACTTGACATTATTTATACAAATTGGAATATGATCGTTGATGCTGTTTCGAATATTCGCATTTTCGATGTAATTGATATTCTGATTATTGCATTCTTGGTGTATAACGCCGATGGCTTCTTCCGTGAAAACCGTGCCGGTCCATTGGTGCGCGGTCTGTTGATTTTGCTTGTGGCCTACGTTTGTGCGCGGCGGTTTGATCTTGTAATGATTCGCTGGCTTTTGTCGGTTATTATGGGCTCGGCCATTGTGGCAATCGCCATCATCTTTCAGCCGGAATTACGCCGCGTTTTGGAGCGCCTCGGCCGCACGAAATTCAGTCCGAATAAGCTTTTGGAAGAGGAAATCGAGACGGTTGCCGCTTGTATTGACTGCATCGGCAAGGCGGTGGCCAATATGCAGGAACGCCGAATCGGTGCGCTGATCGTTTTTGAACGGCAGACGCAGTTGGGTGACGTTATTAACAGCGGAACGATTTTAGATGCCGAAGCGTCGGTTTCGCTGACGGGTAATATCTTCTTTCCGAATTCGCCCCTGCACGACGGTGCTTTGATCGTCCGCAATGGTCGGTTGTATGCCGCCGGCTGTATTTTGCCGTTGACCTCCAGTCGGGATCTTTCTTCACGTTTGGGTACAAGACACCGTGCAGGTATCGGCATGACTGAAAATTCCGATGCCGTTGTGCTGATCGTGTCGGAGGAAACCGGTGTGATTTCCATTGCTATGAACGGTCAAATCAAGCAAAATTACAGTGCCGTTTCCGCCACGGCCGAGTTGCGTCGGCTGATGTTGGATCCGGAATCTGAGCGGAATACGGTTTTCGATAAGGTCAGACGTTTTAAACGTAAAAGCAACAACAAGAAAGCTTAAGGAGGAAAAGCGATATGGCAGCTTCTAATTCGATCGGTCGCTTTTTCAACCGACTGTTTTCCAGTAAAAAATTCACCATGGTTTTTTCTTTGGTGTTTGCGTTTATTTTTTGGCTGGTGATTATGATTGACCAATATCCGACAAGGGAGCGCACCTTCACCGACGTCAGCCTCGGTATTTCTCTTGAGAATACGACACCGGGCAACCGCGGTTTGAGTATGGTTTCGGATATCAGCATGCAGAAATTTTCGGTAACCGTCAGCGGCCCGAATTATGTCGTCAGTTCCCTGAAAAAAGATGATTTTGTTCTTTCGGTTGATTTGACGAAAATCACCGAGGCCGACACCTACACGTTGAACGTCGTGGCACATCCGAACGGCGGTAGTTCCGACTATGAATTTCTTTCGATTTCACCGTCCACCGTTCGCCTGACCTTTGACCGTGTGGAGGATAAGAAATTCTCCCGTGCAAAGAACGGCGATGACGTAAATGATATTCTTGAAATCAGCAAGCCTGATGTTGATATCGCCGACGGGTACATCGTTGATCCGTTGTTTACCGAGGATCCGTTTAATTTCCTGGCAGATACCTCCGACGGGAAGAATAATATCAATTCCATTACGATTAACGGGCCGAAAAAAACATTGGATCAGATCAATTCCGTCAAAGTTGTCGCTAAACACGAGACTCTTTTGGAAAAGACCGACAGTTATGATTCTGATCTGTTACTTTGTAATATCGACGGAAAGGTGCTGTACACCTGCGTTTCCAACGGCAAATCGTATGACGTCTATCAAGGCAAACAGACTGAAAATACTGAGCCGATCGATCCTTCCAATCCGGCAGCTTTGCGTGTTACGGATAAGAATTGCTTGAAATTGCAAATTCCTATTTTAAAACTGAAAAGTTTAAAAATTCAGGCAATGCTTTTGGATTCGGATGTCACTAGCAAATACCGCATCAATCCAAGCAAAGTTTGGGTCTGTGGCGATCCTGACACCATTGACGGATTAAGTACTGACGATTCTGCTGTTTTATCGCTACAGTTAGGGACACAAAGTGACCGTTATAAATTATCCGATTTGGAACTGCCGAATGCCGGCTTAAAACTGCTTTCAAGCAAGCAGGATCTTGATATTTCGGATGAAATCATTACGGTTTCTTTGCGATAATAAGCGACTATACGGGTTGGCCGGAAAATCCGCGTCGACCCGTTTTTTGTATCACCGCGCACAGCCTTGGCATATATTATGACAGAGGTGGTTGCTGTGCAGATTATTCTGATGCTTATAACGTTGTTTTTTGCGGTAATCGGTTTGGCTGAGATTATTCATTTTATTCGAATGCGGTTGCTGAAACCCATGGGAAAAACGAACCTGTTTTCGCTGCTGTACCTTAACGGTGATGACGCGGAAAACCAACTTCGTTATGCCGGTGAACAGATGAACTGGGACGGTACCCACGGCCGAATTGCAACCTATGATCAATTATCGAAGCAACAAGAAAGTGTATGCCGGCAGATTGCCCGTCGGTACGATATTGTCCTGTGCCCGATCGAGTGGCTGAACAAAGCGATTGAATTTATGAAAGACGATTGAAATTGGTGGTGAATGTAAAAATGGAAGAGGAAAGCACCGTACGCATCAAAGCAAGCGTGGATCACATTGTTTATCAGAACGATCAAAACGGTTATACCGTCTGCACGGCGCAGGTCGGAAACGAACATATAACTATTGTCGGGTATTTTCCGTTTTTACGTTCGGGGGATATCGGCGATTTTGAAGGCACTTACACGGTTCATCCTACATACGGTCAGCAATTTAAGGCGGTTTCTTTTGAACGTGCTGCGCCCGAAAGCTCGGCCGATATTTTAAAGTATCTCTCGTCCGGTGCCATCCGTGGCATCGGGCCGACCACGGCACGACGCATTGTCGAAAAATTCGGCAAAGAATCCCTTGACGTCATCCAAAACCATCCGCAGGATTTAGCCACCGTGCGCGGCGTTTCTCTGCAAAAGGCCTACGCAATTTCCGAGGAATTTGCAAAACAATTCGGTATACAGGAAATCATTTTGTTGCTGACGCCGTACCCGATTTCAATTGAGCGCTGCGCTAAAATATTTCGTGTTTTGGGCGGACAGTCGGCAGAACTGATCCGTGAAAACCCATATATTCTGTGTCGTGATGAAATCGGCGTTTCTTTTGAGGTTGCCGAGCGTATGGCAACCGATTTTGAAATTTCGCCTGATAACGAACAGCGCCTAGAGGCGGGGGTGGAGTATATCCTGCGTGGAAACCTTGCCAACGGTCATACCTGCCTGCCGAAGAATAAGCTGGTTGAAGTGGCCGTGCGCCTGCTTGAAAGTGATTCTTTGCGCGTTGAACAAGTATGTGATCACTTGATCGAACGCCTAAAAATCAGAGCGTTTCGGTTGGATGAAACCGACTTTCTTGCATTACCTGAATACTATCAGGCCGAGGACTATATTGCCGCACGTCTTTTGAATGTAAAAAGCCGTGCCGACGGCATCGTGCACATTGATGATCTTGAAATTGACTATATCGAGAATAAATTAAATATCCAGTTTGAGGCTTTACAGCGCGAGGCAAGCCGCAAAGCATTTGAAAGCGGTCTGCTGATTTTAACGGGCGGTCCCGGAACCGGTAAAACAACGACGCTGAATGCGATTATTACGCTGTTTACCCAGCGTGAACTGACCATCGAGTTGGCTGCACCCACCGGACGAGCCGCCAAGCGTATGACCGAGCTGACCGGTTATGAGGCCAAAACCATCCACCGCTTGTTGGAGGTTACGTGGGATAAGGAGGATCATCCGAGCTTTTACCGCAATGAAAAAAATCCGCTTGAGTGTGACGTGATCATTTTGGACGAGGCTTCGATGATCGACTCATTACTGTTTGAAAATCTGCTGAAAGCATTGCGCCTGTCGTGCCGTATCATTTTGGTCGGTGACGTCGATCAGTTACCAAGCGTTTCGGCTGGTAATATTTTGGGCGATCTTTTGGATTGCGGTCTTTTTTCGTCGGTTGCTTTGAAAAAGGTTTTCCGTCAAGCAGGGAAAAGTCTTATCGTTACAAACGCACACGCGATTATCGACCATAAACCGCTTGACCTTTCTAACCACGGCAAGGATTTCTTCTTCCTGCACCGTAACAGTGCGGCAGAAGTCTGCAACACCGTGCTGGAACTTTGCACCGAACGTTTACCGCAGGCGTACGGATTTGATCCGCTGACTGATATTCAGGTACTTTGTCCGTCACGCAAGACCGATGCCGGTACTGTAAATCTAAACAATCTGTTGCAAAGCTGCCTAAACCCGCTGATCGGCAATAAACCATCGATGAATTATAAGGGAATCCGTATCTCGGGCGGCGATAAGGTAATGCAGATCAAAAATAATTACGACATCACTTGGGAGCGTCCGAAAGGGGAAACGGGTAGTGGTGTCTTTAACGGCGACGTCGGTACCGTCCTCGCAGTAGATCGACGCGCCGGTACGTTGCAGGCACAGTTTGAAGATCGCGTTGTGACCTATTACGGTGACGAAGTGGGAGAACTGGAACTGGCTTATTCCAGCACGGTGCACAAAAGTCAGGGCAGTGAATTTGATTGCGTGATCATTCCGCTGTGGGACGTGCCTTCTCAACTTCGATATCGCAACCTTTTATATACCGGTTTGACCCGTGCCAAAAAACTGCTGATCTTAGTCGGCAGTGAGGCGGTACTGCACGCTATGGCGGAAAACGACCGAAAAATGCTTCGTTACACAATGCTAAAAGGCTTCTTGGATGAGGTGGCGAATCAGCAATGAGCAGTTTGATTGACAGAATTTTGGGATTGCTGTACCCTCGTAAATGCATTTGTTGTGGCGAGCGTATTTCGGACGATGAAGATTTATGTAAGTTCTGCCGTCATTGGATCGAAAGGATCCCCACCGAAAAGCGTTGTCCGGAGTGCGGCCTTATTAAGGATCACTGTCAATGTTCCATCTGTGCTTATCATTTTGTCAAAGTCGTTGCGCCTTTCTATAACAGCGGATTGGCACAGCGAGGGTTTTATCGGCTGAAATTCGGACTACGCCGCCATTATGCAAAATTCTTCGCGCGGGAAATGGCAAAAACCGTTCATTCGGAATTTTTCGGCGTTACTTTTGATGCCGTCTGCTATGTTCCGATTTCACGCAAACATTTCCGTCGGCGCGGATTCGACCAGTCGAAACTGTTGGCAACTGAAATTTCAAAGTGCCTAAAAACACCGCTCTTACAAGATGCGATTCTGTGTCAGTTCGGCGGCAAAACCCAACACGAATTAAGCTGGAAGGAACGCTTTACGGCAATCCGTCAAAAATATCGGGTTGGAATGGATGTAAAGGGCCGAATACTTTTAGTTGATGATATCAAAACCAGCGGTGCAACGCTTGACGAGTGCGCACGTGAGTTGCTCTTTGCCGGTGCGGATGAGGTTTATTGTGTGGCGGCGTTGATCAGCGATCCGAAGTTTGATGTGACTTCGGAATACACAAAAGAAATTTGTGCAAAATCGTAAAAGCAGTTGCAAAACATTGCTTGTTATGATAAAATATTTTGCAGTTGGTTTAAGGAGGGAATCGTATGGCAACTGAAATCGGAATCGACTTGGGTTCCTCGAAAACGGTCATTTTTTCAAGCTCGCAGGTCGTTTTAGAAGAACCAAGCGTGGTAACGGTTGATGCCGAAACGTTTGAGCCGGTTTATTTTGGCGAAAAGGCAAAGCAAACACTCGGTCGCACACCCGAAAGTCTGCTGTGCGTTTCTCCGATTGAACACGGCATCATTTCCGATTACGATATCGCAGAAGCGATGTTGAAAAACTATATGCATCAAGCATTCAGTAACCGTATCATTCGTCCGCGAATTATGGCGACCCTGCCTGCCGGTCTTACCGAGTTGCAACACCACTCGGTGGCAAAGGTGGTTGAATCCAGCGGCGGAAGGAATATTTCCGTCATTGAAAGCCCGTTGGCGATCGCTTGTGGACTTGGCGTCGATTTTTCAAAGCCGCATGGCACGCTGATTGTGGATATCGGCGCAGGAACGACCGATATTGCCGTCATTTCCATGGGCGGTATTTCGGTTTGTGAGTCCTTTAAGGTGGCTTCCGGTGATTTTGATGCGCAAATTGCCCGTTATATCCGTAAGGAGTATAACGTTGAGGTCGGCCCGCTGATGGCGGAACAAGTCAAGCAAAAAATCGGCACAGTTTTAGAACGGCCTGTGGAAATCGCGATGATCGCTAAGGGTCGAAACGTATTTACCGGTCTGCCCGAAGCCTTTGAAATTACCTCTGCCGAAATTATGGAGGCTATTCGCGAAACGGCGGACACGATTTGTAACGCTATCCGCTCGGTGCTTTCAAAAACCGATCCCGATTTAGTGGCGGATATTATGGCTGACGGTCTTTATCTGACCGGCGGCGGTGCGCTGTTAAACGGTATGGATCGCTTAATTTCCGAATTTGTCGGCACGCAGGTGTTTTTGTTGGATGATCCGATGCACAGCGTGGTTCGTGGTGCGGCGGTTGCGCTTAAACATCCCGAATTGCTGAAAAACGTCGATTACCAAATGCGTTCCATTCGTGAATTGCAGATTGATTGATTGGATCTTATGTGGCTTTTATTTGCGATTTTGTCCGCGGTTTTTGCGGCGCTTACATCCATTTTTGCAAAAATCGGGATTGACGGCGTTAATTCGACGCTTGCAACGGCAATCCGGACAACAGTGGTCGTGCTTTTGTCGTGGGGAATGGTTTTTCTCACACAGGTGCAAAGCGAGATGGCGTCTATCGGTCGAAAAAGCTGGCTCTTTCTGATTCTTTCCGGTCTTGCAACGGGGATTTCGTGGTTGTGCTACTATAAGGCTTTGCAAACTGGTCAGGTAACGAAGGTGGTTCCGATTGATAAATTATCGGTCGTGATTACGCTCGTTCTTGCGTTTATTTTCCTGCACGAAGAATTTACGATAAAATCCCTGCTCGGATGTATTTTGATTGGTGCCGGAACGATTTTGATGGTTTTATAAATGAAACAAAAACCCGCTGAAAGGAATTTTCTTCCTTTCAGCGGGTTTTTCTTACCTAATTGATTTGAATTATTTGAAAAATCAAATCTTTTCAACGCCTAAGGTGACGTTTTCGCCGTTCAAATCCCATTCACGGGTGTAACCGAACGGTTCGCCGACCGTCAACGATTCTGCCAAAGTATCGGCTGAAATGTCTTGTGCGTAGGTTTCAGCAATCTTTGCAACCTTTTCGCTACCGTTCAAAGTAACCTTAATGTGGTCAGTTACGTCGAAGCCGGCTTCTTTACGCATGGTCTGAATCTTGCTGACCAGCTCACGCACAAAGCCTTCTTCAATCAGTTCGGGCGTCAGAACGGTATCCAAAGCAACCGTAATACCACGGTCGGAAAGTGTGAAGAAGCCTTCCTTTTGGGCGGTTTCAATCAGCAAATCCTCAGCGGTCAAAACAACCTCGCCGGAGGGCAGATTCAATGTGATGGAGCCGTTGGCATCCAAATCAGCCTTTGCGGCAGAGCCGTCCAAAGCACTTAAAGCGTTGCGGATTTCACCCAACTGTTTGCCGTATTTCGGGCCGACGGTGCGTAGCTGCGGCTTAAAGCTGTAGCTGACGAATCCGTCAACAGCGTCGGTAAAGTCAACCTTCTTGATGTTCAGCTCGTCCTTGATGATATCAATCAAATCGTCATCCAACGAAAGATCGGTTTTAACGTACATCACGGAAAGCGGCTGACGGTTTTTGCGGGAAGAACCGTTACGTGCGGCACGACCCAAAACAACGATTTCAAGAACGCGTTCCATTTCTTCCTCAAGGTGGCTGTCAATAGCTGCTGTATCAACAGTGGGGAAGTCACAAAGATGGATACTGACCGGTGCATTCTTATCAACGGTGCGTACCAAGTTTTGATAAATATTTTCTGCAAGGAACGGTACCATCGGTGCGGCGGCCTTTGCAGTTGTGACCAATGCAGTATACAGCGTCATATAAGCCGCAATCTTGTCATCGGTCATTTCAGTGCCCCAATAGCGCTCACGACCACGGCGAACGTACCAGTTACTCATTTCATCTACAAAGCTATCCAACGCACGGGCGGCTTCCGGAATGCGATAGTTCTCAAGATTGGTGTCAACCTCGCCGACCATCGAATTCAACTTGGAAAGCAACCACTTGTCCATAACCGTCAGTTTGCAATCGGCCAAATTGTATTTGGTAGGATCAAACTTGTCGATATTTGCATACAGCACAAAGAATGCGTAGGTGTTCCACAGAGTACCCATGAACTTGTGCTGACCTTCGACAACAGCCTTACCGTGGAAACGGTTGGGCAGCCACGGAGCGGAATTGGTGTAGAAGTACCAACGAATAGCATCGGCACCGTAGTTCTGCAAAGCATCAAACGGATCAACGGCGTTACCCTTGGATTTCGACATCTTCTGTCCGTTTTCATCCTGAACGTGACCTAAAACAATAACGTTCTTATACGGTGCTTTGTTGAAAATTAAGGTTGAAATAGCAAGCAGGGAATAGAACCAACCACGTGTTTGGTCAACGGCTTCTGAAATAAAGTCGGCCGGGAACTGCGATTCAAACAATTCCTTGTTTTCAAACGGATAATGGTGCTGTGCAAACGGCATCGAGCCCGAGTCAAACCAGCAGTCGATAACTTCGGGTACACGGTGCATTTCCTTGCCGCAGTGCGGGCAACGGATGGTAACGGCATCAATGTACGGGCGGTGTAGTTCGATTTCATCGGGGCAGTTGTCGGACATTTGTTTCAATTCTTCAATACTGCCGATAGCGTGCAAATGACCACATTCGCACTGCCAAATGTTCAGCGGTGTACCCCAATAACGGTTACGGGAAATACCCCAGTCCTGAACGTTATTCAGCCAGTCACCGAAACGACCCTTACCAATGCTTTCGGGAATCCAGTTGATGGTATTGTTGTTGGCGATCAAATCGTCCTTAACGTCGGTCATTTTGATGAACCAGGACTCACGGGCATAGTAAATCAGCGGAGTATCACAACGCCAACAGAAGGGATAATCGTGTTCAAATTTCGGTGCATCGAACAAAAGACCCTGCGCATCTAAATCCTTTAAAACCAGCGGATCGGCATCCTTAACAAACTTGCCGGCATAGGGGGTTTCTTCGGTTAGATTACCTTTACCGTCAACAAACTGAACAAACGGCAAATCATAGCGACGGCCGACCTTGCTGTCGTCTTCACCGAATGCCGGTGCAATGTGAACGATACCGGTACCGTCGGTCATAGTAACGTAACTGTCACAGGTGATATAGTGTGCCTTTTTATGTTGCTTTTCGGCGGCTTCACCGGCGGCAGTATAAAGCGGTTCGTAGGCTTTATATTCAAGATCGGTTCCGACATAGGTTTCAAGAACGGTATATGCCGGTGTGTCTTCGGTTGCAAGTTTGCCGAGAACGGTATCAAGCAAAGCTTCTGCCAAATAGTAAGTATAACCGTCGGCAGCCTTTACCTTGCAGTAGTTTTCGTCGGGATTGACACACAAAGCTACGTTGGAGGGTAAAGTCCACGGCGTAGTCGTCCAAGCAAGGAAATAAGCATCCTCGCCGACGACCTTAAAGCGAACAACGGCACTGCGTTCTTTTACAGCCTTATATCCTTGAGCAACTTCGTGAGAAGAAAGCGGGGTGCCGCAGCGGGGGCAGTAAGGAACGATTTTAAAGCCCTTGTAAAGCAGGCCTTTATCAAAAATCTGCTTTAATGCCCACCATTCGGATTCGATAAAGTTATTGTGGTAGGTGACGTAAGGATCATCCATATCTGCCCAGAAACCAACGGTTTTGGAAAAGTCTTCCCACATACCCTTGTACTTCCAAACGCTTTCTTTACAGTGATCGATGAACGGTTCCAAACCGTATTCTTCGATTTGCTCTTTGCCATCAATGCCGAGCATTTTTTCAACTTCCAGTTCAACCGGCAGACCGTGGGTATCCCAACCGGCTTTGCGGGGAACCATATAGCCCTTCATGGTGCGGTAGCGGGGAATCATATCCTTGATAACACGGGTTAAAACGTGACCGATGTGCGGTTTTCCGTTCGCGGTCGGGGGGCCGTCGTAAAATACGTACGGTTCACCCTTTGCACGGGAATCAATACTTTTTTCAAAGATTTTTTCCGCGTCCCAGAATTCCTTGATTTTCTTTTCTTCCTCAACGAAATTAACGTTGGGGGAAATGTTTTTATACATTTCTTAAACTCCTTCCGAAACCATAAATGCAATAGAAAATATGGTAGAATTCACATACTTTAATATCATAACATAATTAAAAATAAAAAGCAAGATTTTGCAGTATAATTTACAAAAAAAAAATTAGTGGTTGATTTTTTTGCAAAAATGATTTATCATAATTTTGTTATCTTGAAGATAAGAGGATGTTTTTATGAAAAATGTGCGGTTAAAGATTTTTCTACAAATGTTTTACGATGGTTTTTCTTCTGTTCTTTCCCTGATTCTTGCAACTGTTATAATTGATGCTACTTTTCGTTTCGGTATTTTGGCAAAATTGTCCTTTTGGTATGTTGCGGTCGCTGCATTTGTTTCGGTAGCAGTAATAAATTATGCCATCCGCTTATATATGGTCGTTTGGCGATTTGCTACGTTATTCGATTATGTAAAAGTAGCTGCATCGGCCTTTGTTATCAGTTGTATTGTTGCATTGCTTTCCTTCCGTTTTTCCGGTTGCTTTGAAAATCGAAAGGTTGCGGTTTCTTCTTTCTTCATTTTTCTCGCTTTTTTTCAATTGGTTTTGCGTTTGGCCTTTCATCGGCATGAGTGCAAAGTCCACTGTCGGCATGATGAAGAGTCCAGTAATAAAGTCGCATTCGGAAACGTTTTGGTTATCGGCGGCGGTTCGGCTGCCAGTAAATTCATCACTGAGTTTGCAGATGTTTCCCGCACGAAAACTGCCGTACGCTGTGTCGTTGATGATGATGTTGAAAAGCAGGGCAAGTTGATCGGCGGTATTCCGGTTGTCGGTGGTCGAGATAAAATACCTTACGCTGTGAAAAAATACGATATTAACACAATTGTGTTTGCGATTCCTTCTTGCCCCAAAAATCAAAAAGCGTCTATTATGCGCATTTGTCAGATGACTAAATGCAAGCTGTATACGATGCCTTCTTTGTATCAAATGTTGCAAAACGGCAGTGACGGTGTAACAACTGTTCGAGAAGTTCAAATCGAGGATCTGCTTGGCCGAGAAGTCGTTTCGATGAATATTGAGTCCGTCATGAACTATGTGCGTGACCGCGTCGTTATGGTTACCGGCGGCGGTGGCTCGATCGGTAGTGAGCTCTGCCGTCAATTAGCGGCTAATCATCCGAAGCAGCTGATCATTTTCGATATTTATGAAAACAATGCTTACGATATTCAAAATGAATTAAAACGCAAGTATCCGGATTTGGATCTCGTAACGTTGATTGGCTCGGTGCGTGACACAAAACGTCTGAACTGCGTCTTCGGCAAATATCATCCCGAAATCGTCTATCATGCGGCGGCACATAAGCACGTTCCTTTAATGGAGGACAGCCCGAATGAAACACTGAAAAATAACGTGTTCGGTACTTATAAAACTGCTCTATGTGCGGCTGAAAACGGTGTTAAGAAATTTGTGCTGATTTCTACCGATAAGGCGGTAAATCCGACCAATATCATGGGTGCAAGCAAGCGCATTTGCGAAATGATCATTCAAACGCTTAACAATCATTACGATACGGAATTTGTTGCCGTTCGTTTCGGTAACGTTTTGGGCAGTAACGGCAGTGTGATACCGCTGTTTAAGAAACAAATTGCAAACGGCGGCCCAGTTACGGTCACCGATCCGGATATCATTCGTTATTTCATGACCATTCCGGAAGCGACCTCTCTCGTTTTGCAGGCGGGTGCGACCGCCAAGGGCGGCGAAATTTTCGTATTGGATATGGGTAAACCCGTCCGTATTTTGGATTTGGCCGAAAATCTCATTAAACTTTCCGGTTTTGAACCGTATGTGGATATTGATATCCAATTTACCGGTCTGCGTCCCGGCGAAAAGCTTTATGAAGAAATGCTGATGTCCGAGGAGGGACTGAAGCGCACCGATAACGAATTAATTTATATCGGTCATCCGATTTCGATTGATGAAGAATTATTCAATAAAACGTTGGCACAAATGAAGGTGGCGATGTACGACGAAAGCATTGACGTGCGTGCACTTGTCAAACAAATCGTTCCGACCTATCAATATACACCTTCCGGTGAATTTGTGACGGCTTAACCGTAAAACAAAATCAAGTCTGCGGACGTTTGTCGGCGGACTTGATTTTTGCTGATAATATGGAGGTCTTTTCGATGATTAAAATTTCCCCTTCGGTACTGACGGCTGATTTTTTAAGCCTTGACGAGGATATCG
>JAKSQF010000210.1 GCA_024404235.1 Clostridia bacterium
TGCCGAGCCGCAGGAAACCGAAGAGAATATCGAAGAACCTACCGATGAAGAAGAGACGCAAGACGAAAGCGACGGCGAGCAGACCGAAGAAGTCGAAGCAGAAGAAACTGAGCCGGAAGAAACCGAAGAAAACAGCGATGAAACTGATGATAAAGCCGAATCGGATGATGACGATTTCTCGGTGCCACGGCAGGAAAAACCGCAGTTGGAGCTTTTCATCGACCCCAACGACGTTGTTTTTAACCATAAAAAATACTATGAAATGTATTACGAAGCCAACGAGAATTTGGTAGGCGCCAATAACGGCAATTACATTGAACCGGAGAAAAAACGCCTTTCTCTGCCGATCCTTATTTTACTGATCGTGCTGGTAGTGGGTCTGCTGTTCTTGGGTTATTTCTTGGTTGCCCGTCCGCTGATAAACGGCACCTCCATTTCGGAAAACTTCTCGCGCCTGCTTTCGGGCGAAGTTCCGATTTATTGGCTGACGTAATTTTCATTACTCGGAGGAGAATGCTTTGTTTCAAGCTTTTCTGACCTTTTTTACGAAAACCTTTGCCGGTAAAAGTATACTGACTTTGCTGATTTCAATGGTGCCGGTCATTGAACTGCGCGGTGCTTTGCCCATCGCCATTGCGGCGTATCACCTGCCGCTGTGGTATGCACTGCCGCTTTGCATCATCGGGAATCTGCTGCCCGTTCCTTTTATCATCATTTTTATTAAAAAGATTTTTGCGTGGATGCGTCGCATTTTTCCGAAATTAGACGGCCTTGTGACCCGCTTGGAGGAGCGTGCCGCCCGCAAGTCCGATACCGTGCAGAAATACGCCTTTTGGGGGCTGTTTCTGCTGGTGGCAATCCCGTTGCCCGGTACCGGTGCGTGGACCGGTGCATTGGTCGCCGCCATGCTTGATATGGACTTAAAACGTGCTTTTCCCGCCATTGCTTTGGGCGTGGTGGGCGCTGCGGTGATCGTGCTGACCGTAACCTACGGCGTTTCGGCGTTTGTGAAGATATAAAAATACCAATTCGAGTTTGTTCTGTAAAGCGCAAATTAGAATGGGTATGACTTTGAAAGGGTATAGTTCAATGATGAATTTTCACAATGTACTGCGTAAAAGAATAGAAACGATAATCAACAGTTGGAACGAAGATGGCATATATGCAATATCCTTTTTTATTAACAGCAACGAAGCTTATGAATATAATGGATTCAATAATATTTCAACTTTTGCAATTAGCTATAACACCGAGGAAGATTGTTCAGGCGCCGGGCAATACGATGAGGAAAGGTGGAATTATGCTTTTTGGAGGCAGGATGAGCATATAATAATTGATCCTGATTATCCTGATTCGTTAATAAGTCAGTTATTTGAGTGGTATAGGGAAAACAGTATAGAAAACATTGGTTATGAAGATTGTGATCATTGTTATGATGCCGATTGTAATTATATTGGGAAAGGTCCGGTTGGACATTACGAACTGATATTGTTGGTTTCAGATGTTGCAAAACAACTACAAGAAGAAGGTTTTATAAAGAATCATTTTCATAAAGATATTCCTATTATTATTCACGGTCTTGAGTATGCTTGGTATGATATTGAAGCAACGACGCATGCAAATCCAAATGGAGAAGCAGACGTATTTTTGGATGCAATGAAAAAAATGGGGATCTTTTAATGTAAAATATAAGTCAACAATCCCGTTTATCAAACAAAACAGCCCGTCGAAGAGATTTTTTCTCTTCGGCGGGCTATTCTTTTCCTATATAAATTCTATACGATCAATCTTCCTTTTTCATTTCGTCGATGATCTTTTGCGCTACCTGCGCGGGTGCATCCTCGTAGCGGGCAAATTCCAGTGTAAAGGTGGCCGTGCCTTGTGTGATGGAACGCATCGACGTTGCAAAGTCGGCCATTTCGGCAATCGGCACTTCACCAATGACCTCCTGCATCTTGTTGGCGGCAGGATTCATGCCGATAATACGTCCACGACGCTTGTTGATGTCGCCGATCACGTCGCCCAGCATTTCATCCGGCACCAGCACCTTCAATGTGCCGATTGGTTCCAACAACACGGGCGAAGCCTTGGTAATGCCTTCCTTAAATGCCAACGAAGCGGCCGTCTTAAACGCCATTTCGGAAGAATCGACCGGATGATAAGAACCGTCGACCAACGTTGCCTTAATGCCCACCATCGGGAATCCGGCCAACACGCCGTGGGTCACGCTGTCACGTAAACCTTTTTCAACGGCAGGGAAGAAGTTTTTCGGTACGGCACCGCCGAAGACCTTTTCTTCAAAGATGAGATCGTCGCTGCCGCAGGGTTCAAATTCGATCCAAACGTCACCGAACTGACCGTGACCGCCCGATTGCTTCTTGTGGCGGCCCTGCGCCTTGACGGCCTTGCGGATGGTTTCACGGTAGGCGACCTTCGGGTTTTGCAGGATCACGTCTGCGCCGAACTTGGATTTCAGGCGGGAAACGATCACGTCAATGTGCTGTTCACCCATAGCCGAAAGAATCTGCTCGTGCGTTTCATTATTATAGGTAACCGAAATGGTCGGATCTTCTTCCGCCAAACGGTTAAGACCCGAAGAAATCTTTTCTTCGTCGCCCTTCTTCTGCGGATAAACGGCAACAGAAAGCGAGGGCAGCGGGAAGGCCATCGGTGCGGCTTCGATTTTTCCGCTTTCCGAAAGGGTGTCACCGGTCAGCACGTCGCCGAGCTTTGAAATCGAGCCGATATCTCCGGCGCTGATCGCGGCAATATCCTCCTGCTTGCCGCCTTTTAACAGCATCACCTTGGAAAGGCGTTCTTCGTTGCCGGTGCGGTTGTTTTTCAGCCGCATATCACCCTTGACCGTGCCCGAAAGCACACGGAAGTAGGAAAGCTTGCCGACAAACGGGTCGGCAATGGTCTTGAAAATTTGAATGGCGGTTTCGTTACTGTCGGGCAAAACAGCGGTGTCGGCGGCAGGCATCAACTCTAAAAGGCTGTTGACCAAAGCGGCAACACCGTCACCTGCCTGCTGAACACCGGCGTAAACGGGGCAGATGTCCCCACCCTTGATACCGGCTTTCAATCCGCCGATGATCTCGTCACGGGTAAATTCTTCGCCGCCGAAGTATTTTTCCATCAGCTCGTCGTCGACCGAAGCAACGGCCTCTAACATCAAACTGCGCATCTGACCGATTTCGTCACTTG
>JAKSQF010000211.1 GCA_024404235.1 Clostridia bacterium
AGCGGATAATACGCGGACCGACGTCAACGGTAACGTAGGCTTCAACCGTTCCGTTGGTAATGCACAGGACCTTGCCGTAGTCTTTGTAGCTGTTTAATACTTTCTTTTCAATCATCATAAACACTCCGTTTTCAAAAGTTTCATTTTATACTCCAAACCGCAGGACTGCGGTTTTTGTAACGATAACGCATAGAGATCCGTTGCCCGACATTCGGTTTCAAAAACCGTTTTGGCAAAACCGTCCAAGGCTTTCAACTCGGTGGCTCGGGTGATAATCGGGACGGTTGGTTGCAGGCTTTTCAGGACATTTTCGCCGCTTTTGCTAAAACCGAGGATGCGAACATAGGGAGGGGGTTGTAAAAATGATTCACACGGTATCTGCAAAAATGCCGACAAAACCAAACGGCGTACACGGGCATGCGAATAGCGCTTTGTTTTAATTGCCATACAAAGCTCGTCCAGATTTGTTGCCTGCTGAACCGAAAACAACAATTTGTTTTCAAGACCCTCGCTGATGTCCGGCAAGGCTGAAAAATCTTCTTTCGTTTTCGTACGCAATACCGATAGTACAGCCGTTTCAAGTCGTGCAATATCCGAAATCATTTCGGGGCGGATAAACCTGCGCAAGGCAAGGGGGATAAATCGTTCTGCGAAACCAATATCGCCGGTAAGCAAATGCTCCCGAATCAGCGAAGCGGAAACGGCGACAGGGTTGATTTCTTTGGAATCATGGTCGGCACCTTTACGGGCGAAGGCGTAGAAATCACCCGTAAACCCGAGCCGGCGCGCGGCGAGGATATATTCTACCGCCAAAGTGTCATTGGCGTGTTCAAGCAGACCTGCAGGCGCACCCATCTCTTCGGCAACCTGCTGTCGCGCTTTTGCAAAGCTGATACCGGTCGATAATTTATCGCTTAGCCGTTCGTGCAGATTTTTGTCGGAAAGAACGTCTGCGGTTTTCGTCAGGGCGTCTATATCACCGCATTCGCTGCCGAAGGCGATGCGTTCACATCCCAATGCCATCAACTGCGCTACGCCACCAAGCGCAAAATTTTGTGCGGTCGACATCGACCAGCATACGGGTAATTCTGCGACTAAATCAACACCGCAACGCAGAGCGGCTTCGGCACGCTTGGATTTTGGAATGATTGCCGTATCACCGCGCTGAACAAAATTTCCGCTGATAACACAGACCACCGTATCGCCGCTTTGGTGAAGCTGATCGATCAATAATTGATGCCCTTTGTGAAAGGGATTGAACTCGGCAATGACACCGGTGACCGACATTCGCTGCACCTCCGTAAAAAACACTTGCAATAAGCGGAAAAATAAGGTAAACTAATAAAGTTGAAATATCTATTTGATATTTTATCATATTATAACCAATTTTTCAAGGCATTAAGGAGAATCGTGTATGAAAATCTTTGTCGTAAATGCAGGAAGCTCGTCACTCAAGTATCAGTTGATTGATATGGAAAATGAGCAGTTGCTTGCAAAAGGTATTTGTGACCGTATCGGTGTGACCGGTGCGATTAAGCATCAGGCGATGGACGGTCGTGTTTACAAGGCTGATATTGATATGCCGGACCATGCGGTCGCTTTTGAAAAGGTCGTTTGGGCTTTGACACAGAGTGATGCAAAGGTCATTGATTCGTTGGATGAAATCACGGCTGTCGGACACCGCATCGTTCAGGGCGGCAGTATTTTCAAAGAATCCTGCATCATTACACCCGAAGTACTTGAAAAGGTCGAGGAACTGAGTGAGTTGGCACCTTTGCACAATCCGGCCAACATTTTGGGTGTGCGTGCCTGTATGAAGTTGTTCGGCGAATCGGTGCCGCAGGTCGCTGTTTTTGATACCGCCTTCCATCAAACGATGGAACCTGAGGTTTATATGTATGCTTTGCCGTATGAATATTACGAAAAGTACGGTATTCGTCGTTACGGTGCACACGGTACTTCCCACAAATTTGTCAGCGCACATACAGCTGAATTTGCCGGCAAGGATATTAAGGATATGAAAATCATTACCTGCCACCTCGGTAGCGGTTGTTCGATTACCGCTGTTAAGAATGGCAAGAGCTTTGATACCTCGATGGGCTTTACGCCGCTTGACGGCTTTATGATGGGTACCCGTTCGGGTTGCGTGGATCCGTCTGCACTGACCTTTATTGCTGAAAAGGAAAATCTTTCTCCCGCGCAAATTAACGATATTTGTAATAAAAAGTCAGGTGCTTTGGGTATTTCGGGTCTTACCAATGATAACCGCGACTTGGTCGAGGCTTCTGCAAACGGTAACGAACGCGCAGAGCTTTCACTTGCAATGCAGCGTTATCAGATCGTTAAGTATATCGGTTCCTACATTGCCGCAATGAACGGCGTGGATGCAATTGTCTTTACCGGCGGTATCGGCGAAAACAACCCCGAAATGGTTGAAATGCTTTGCGCAAACTTCGGTTATCTTGGTGTTAAACTGGATATGTCGAAGTACGTTCGCGGTGAGGATTGTAAGATTTCGACCGATGACAGCGGTGTTGACGTTTACGTTATTCCGACGAACGAAGAACTGGCCATCGCCCGTGATACCAAGAATCTGATTGCTTGAAAAGGAGCAACGCTATGAATTTGGCTGAAACAAAATCTTTGATCCAATCCGGCAAATATGACGGAACGTTTTCACGGCTCTACACCGATGTTGATGCCGCAAAAATGCGTTATTCCGCCGCCTGTAACGAGTATCGCAATCTTTACGGCGAATCGGAAAACGTCCGTTTGTTCAGTGCGCCCGGCCGTACCGAAATCGGCGGTAATCACACCGATCATCAGCACGGTTGCGTGTTGGCCGGTAGTGTTAATTTGGATGTTATTGCCGTTGTTTGTCCGAATGGCGAAAATATTGTTCGTATCAAATCGGCCGGTTATCCGATGGATGAAATCAATTTGGACGAGCTGGATGCCAGTCCGGCGGAATATGGTCACGCTTCGGCGCTAATTCGCGGCGTTTGTGCGGCGTTTAAGAATAACGGCTATCAGGTCGGCGGCTTTAATGCTTATACCACTTCTAATGTGTTGAAGGGCTCCGGCTTATCGTCTTCGGCCGCTTTTGAGGTTTTGGTTTCCAATATTCTGAACGGCCTTTTCAACAATGCGGCTGTCGATGCTGTTTCTATTGCAAAATACAGTCAGTTTGCCGAGCGTGAGTATT
>JAKSQF010000212.1 GCA_024404235.1 Clostridia bacterium
AGGCTGCAGTTGATAAAACCAAAAGCACGATCGGAATGGCAACACGCCCGGCACAGTATACCACCGTAGTCACACTATTCTTCAACGCAATCTTGTTGCAAAAGACCCCGATATGCTTAAACAACGGAGTAACGGCAAGCACCGAAAACAGCAAAAGCAGTATGTGCGGCGCGATCAGCGCACCAATACCGGCGCTGTAAAAACCGTTACGGTTGAAACCAAACATACCAAGCACGACCTTGCCACCGAGTCCCATATCGGTGTAACGGAAGATGATCCACCCAAAGGCAACGACCACCAACAGATAAAGATGTCTCAAAAAGGCGCTTGCACCGTTCAGGCGCTTTAACAGCCACAACTTTTCAATTGTTAAGAATACAAAGAAATAAAGGCCCCAAAGCAGAAAATTCCACGAAGCGCCGTGCCAAAAACCCGTCAATCCCCAAACAATCAGCAAGTTCAGGATCAATCTTCCCTGTCCCTTGCGGTTGCCACCAAGCGGAATATATACATAATCCCTGAAGAAGCGGCTTAAGGAAATGTGCCAACGACGCCAGAATTCGGTAACGCTATCGGCAATATACGGATAATTGAAGTTTTCCATATAGTGAATACCGATCATTTTACCCATGCCGATCGCCATATCGGAATAGGCCGAAAAATCAAGGTAAATATACATAGAATAAATAATAACGCCAAGCCATAACTGCAAAGCCGGTGCATGGGCGATTTGACTGAAGGCGTGTGCCGAACCGTCGGCCGCAATCAGGCTATCCGCCGCCGCCGCGCAGGTGTTGGCTAAAATCGCCTTTTTACCGAGTCCAACGGTAAAACGCCAGATACCGTCCGAAAGATCGGTGACAGTCGTACGCCGATACAGCAATTCACTTTGAACGTCACTATACCGAACGATCGGTCCCGCGATACACTGATGAAAAAGACTGACGTAGAGCAACAAGGTCGGGAAATGCTTTTGCGCCTCAACCTCGCCGCGATACACGTCAACCATATAAGAGAGCAACTGGAAGGTGTAAAAAGAAATACCGATCGGCAGAGCGATTTTCGGAATTACCGAAGGTACTCCGAACAGCAAATTGAAATTCTTTAAGAAAAACGTGCCGTATTTGAATATACCGAGCATACCAAGATCGACAACACAGGTCAACACAATTCCAAGCTTCGCCGTTCGTGACTTCAAGGGCTGGCGTTCGATATACAATGCCAAAAGCCAATCGATAAAGGCCATGCCGACAAGCAACAAAACATATATCGGCTCCCCCGCCGCATAAAAAAGAAGCGAAAACACCAGCATTACGGTATTCTTCTTTTTGATTGTTGAAGCAAAATAGTAGCACAACAAATTTAAAGGCAGAAAAAAGTAAACGAACAGTAAACTTGAAAAAACCACTTTGTATCCCTCTCGTATTATTTGATAAAAATATTCTACAACAGCGCAATGAATTTTTCAACATTAAAAAGCCGTAATAACAAAATTGTAATTGTTATTACGGCTTTGACTTATAAATATAGGAAGATTATTGACGAAAATTTATAAAGCAAACGAATTACTGAATATCGTTATCGTCAAATACATCTCCGCATTCCGGACAGAACTTCGGCGGCTTAGTCGGATCTTCCGGTTGCCAACCGCACTTGTCACAGCGATAGAGCGGTGCATCAGCCGGTTTCTTTGCGCCGCACTGAGAACAGAATTTACCCATATTTACAGCGCCGCAGGAACAGGTCCAGCCCGTCTGCTGAGGTTGACCGCACTCTTCACAGAACTTTCCGGTATTACCGGTCTTACCGCAGGAACAGGTCCAGCCGGCAGGTGCAGCAGTTGCCGGAGCCGCAGGCGCGGCGGGTTGCTGTTGCTGACCCATGGCAAAAAGGTTTTGCGCATTCATGCCGGCGGCATTGCCTGCCATATTCATACCCATAAATGCACCCATAGCGCCCATACCGCCCTCGTTTTTGGCGGCATCCTGCATAGCCTGAGCCTGTGCACCGACAAGGTGTGCAGCAGCCATGGTCGGATTACGGAAAGCTGCATTGCGCTGCAGTTCCTTGATCATTGCCTCGTCTTCATCGCTTGCCTTGACAGAGGAAACGCCAAAAACTTCAATTTTGATACCGCGCTTTTCGCTCCACTTTGCAGAAAGCACTTCATTCAAAGCATCGGCAATTTCGGCCGTATGACCCGGCAAAGCCGAATAGCGAATTCCCATTTCGGAAATCTTTGCAAAGGCCGGCTGTAAAGCGGTCATCAATTCACTCTTCAACTGACTGTCGATGTTATCACGACGATATTCATCTGCTACGTTACCGCAAACGTTGGTATAGAACAGCAACGGATCGCAAACACGGTAAGAATATTCGCCGAAGCATTTAATGGCGATATCAATATCCAAACCGACATTGGTATCAACAACACGGAAAGGAACAGCGTTCGGCGTACCGTATTTATTACCGATAATTTCCTTCGTGTTGAAATAGTAAACACGCTGATCCTTAGCCGTATCACCGCCAAAGGTAAAACGCTTACCGATGGTCTGGAAGGTCTTCAGGATAGACTCACCGAGTTTGCCGTAGAAACTGCTCGGCTCGGTCGAGGTATCATAAACAAATTCGCCCGGTTCGGCACAAACCTCAACGATTTTGCCCTGCTCAACGATCATCATACACTGACCGTCCGCAACGGCAACGATCGAACCGTTGGAAATGATATTTTCTTCCCCTCTTGTGTTAGAACTGCGCTTGCTGGTACGCTTTTGGCCCTTTACGACCAGCACATCTGCGTCCAGTGCATCGCTGTAGAAATACTCGCGCCAGGAATCGGCCAAAACACCGCCCGCGGCACCTGCTATTGCTTTAATTAAACCCATAAAAATCCTCCGTTCTATATGTTGCAAAAAATTAAAATCGGTAAAAAACCGTATTTTACAAATATTTTTAAAAAACTATTGACGAATGCCAAACGCTGTGATATAATACAAAATGTTCTGCGGGTGTAGTTCAATGGTAGAATCCCAGCCTTCCAAGCTGGTCGTGTGGGTTCGATTCCCATCACCCGCTCCACACGCCAAAAGAGATTTGGGCATTTTTTATGCGCTGATAGCTCAGCCGGATAGAGCATCTGCCTTCTAAGCAGAGGGTCGGGGGTTCGAGTCCCTTTCAGCG
>JAKSQF010000213.1 GCA_024404235.1 Clostridia bacterium
ATTATCGGTCACCTGACCGATGAAAACGGGTACGACGGATTTATGATCGTCAACTCGACCGAGCCTTCGGAGAACAAAACGGATGAAGTGACCGTTACTTTCCGAAAAGCCACCAAAGCCTTGTGCTACGTCGGCGGCGAAGAACAGACCGTAAACCTTAAAAACGGAAAATACACCTTTAAGCTGAATGCCGGCGAAGGTATATTCTGTATTCCAATCGTATAATGAAAAATCGGAGGAAAAGAAAATGTTTAAGAAGATTTTAAGTTTTGCTTTATGTATCGGCATTGTTGCCGGTATCTGCGGATGCGGCGGCAACGGAAAAGGTCATAAGCTGACCGGTGAAAGCATTAACGTTGTTGTGCAGACAAACGGTTTGGGTGCGGATTGGATCGAAAAAACCGCAGAACGCTATACCTACGAAACCGGTGTAGAGGTCAACGTACAGTTCGATGCTTTACTGTCGCAGAATATGGACTCTATCCTGATGTCCGACACGATGGAATGTGCCGACGTGTATTTCGGACAGAGCGCCGACTGGGTCAAATACTATAAGAACGGCCTGATCGCTGATTTGACCGACGTAATGACCGACAATTCCGACGGCGAATCGCTGATCGACAGATGCCTTGTTCAGGATTACTACGTAGAAGGCGATGACGGTTCGAAGCATTATGCTATGATTCCGCTGACCATGGGCCCGATCGGTATGGCTTATAACAGAAAGTTATTAAATTACCTCTGCCACGACGTGTTGAAATGGGAAGCCGGTCACGATTATCCGAAAACGACCAAGGAAATGAATGACGTTATCGGCGCTTTGAATGAAACGCTTAAGAACGGCAGCAAAAAAGATTTGTTTACCTATTCTACCGCCGGTAAAAAGATGGACGTTAAGCCCTTTGCTTGGTCCGGTAGTATCGGAACGTTGGAATTCCTCTTTAAGGCTTGGATGCAGCAGTATTTGGGAAGCGAAAACATTGATAAATACTATGCACAGCAAAGCACTCCCGATATGTTCAACGACGAAGCATTCTACGTCTGCTATCAGGAAATTATGAATCTGTTGGATTTGAAAGAAAGCAACGGTGCTGTTACTTCCGTGAATTCCATTCCCAACTGCCTGTCCTACAACCATACCGAATCGCAGGCACAGTTCCTGTTGGGTCACGCACTGTTCATTCCGGCAGGCAGCTGGCTTTATTCCGAATCCTCCAGCCTGATGACCGATTTGGATAACTGGGGCTTTATGCCGGTTCCCGTTTTGACCGATAACAGCGGCAAAGCCATCGCCAAAGACGGTGTCAAGGTCCCGACCGATAAGGACGGAAATTACATCGCCGTTCTCGGTATCAACAATCAGGACTATATGTTTATTCCGAAGCGCTCCGAAAAGCAGGATTTGGCCAAAGATTTCCTGAAATTTATGTTCGGCAGCAAGTCCTTAGCCAAAATGGAAGAAGATATTCAAGCACCGGTCTGCTTCAAGTGCGACGACCAGAACATCACGCTGAACGGCTGGGCACAGCAGGTCAACACCGCTGTTCAAAACAGCGTGGAAAACAACGCTGTCTGCAAAACCTACACGACCAACCCGATGTTCGGTGTCGGTGCATTGAACTTCATTTCGGATAGCTTGCCCTATGCAAAGCTTGCCAAGGGCGGTTACGGCAGCATCAGCAAATACTACGATTCCAAAACGCTGCAGCCGATCAGCACTCCTGCAGCTGCAAAGGGTATTGCCATCAGTGAAAACGTTTTGAAATACGTTCAATGGAACGCAAACTATAAGCTTTCTCACTGGAACGAATACAAGCGTATCGCCGGAGTATTATAATGAAACAGACTAAATCAAAGGGAATGGCGCAGGTCATCAGAAAGAGAAGAATATTCATCCTTCTGATGCTGGCCTGGCCCGTATTGCATTTATTGTTGGAATGGTATCTGAATTTCGATATCATCTATATGGCGTTTCGCTCTTATACAAACGATATTATCCACGGTGAGTTTGTCGGCTTTGACAATTTTGAAGGCATATTCAATCTGTTTAACCCGAAGACCAACACCGTGCCGGAATATTATGCGCTGATCCACTGCCTGCAACTGATATTCTTGGTAGTCTTTATCAACGCACCGATTTCTTTGGCCTTTGCCTACCTTTTGTACTTAAAAGTAAAAGGCTACAAGATCCTGCGCTTTACCCTGTACATTCCGGTTATTACCTCGGCGGTCGTTTTGGTACTTGCCTACCGACAGGTCTTCCAACCGGACGGCCCGATCAACTTCCTGTACAACTATTTGGGGCTAAAGTGGCCGCAAGAAGGATTTTTCTCGGCGGACAGCGCGTGGAAAAGCATCCTTGCGTTCAGTATATGGACCGGTTTCTCCACCAATATCATCTATTTCCTTTCTTGTATGCGCCGCGTGCCGGAAAGCTATATCGAATCCGCTAAATTGGACGGTGCCAGCGAACCGCGGGTGTTTTTCTCGGTCATTCTGCCGTTGGCTTCACCGACCATCTGCACCATGTTATCATTGGGCATTGCCGGTGTATTCAGCTGGGCGTTGCCGTCCTTGCTGTTTGTTCCGCAAAACGGCGGCGCTTACAACGTCGGCACAATGGGCCTTTCAATTTTGAATTTCACCATGGGCAGAAACTACGGCTTGGCGGCCTCTTACGGATTGATGCTTACCATCATTGCCTGCCCGCTGATGCTGTCGATCAGAAAGCTTTCCCATAAGCTTGAAAACAGCGTGGAATATTAAGGAGAAATAATATGACTTCTAAAATTACACCGGGAAGCTTGATTTGGTCGATCATCAAGGTGATCGTTTACATCGCAATGGTTCTTTGCGCATTTTCCTTTGTTGCGATTTTCGTATGGGTTTTGATCAACTCGTTCAAGCTTGCTCCGGACTTTATGCAAAACGCCTTGGGTCTGCCCAAAATGGGGTGGGATTTCAAAAACTATGTTGAAATTTTTGACTTTACTTATAAAAGCCAAAACCTGCTTCAAATGTTGGGTAATACCATGATCATTATGGCAATCAGTATCTTCTGTACCATTTCTTTTCCGGTTATGGCGGGTTACGTTTTCGGCCGGATGAACTTTAAGGGCAGAGATAAATTTGAAGCATTTCTTTACGTGCTGATGACCATTCCGATCATCGGCG
>JAKSQF010000214.1 GCA_024404235.1 Clostridia bacterium
TTACCTTCAAAATTCCGGTTTTTTACTTAATTTCCGCAACGGCACCGAAACTGCCCGCAAAAAGTGATAAGGTAAACAACTATTATTTCACCAAAATTTCGGTCAGCGGTCTTTCACCGACGTTTAGTATGTATACAAAAAGCTATAAGCTCAGCGTTTCGGGTAACACAACGATTACCTACACCGTGCCGGATAAGGCATCCTTTGCAAGTGCCGCAACCGTCAGCTTGAAAGCGGGGACAAACACTGTTACGATGAAGGTAAAATCCGAAACGGGGTATACCAATGATTATACCGTTACCGTTACGGCAAGTAATGCCTGCACGCTGACCTTTAAGGACGCCAACGCCGTCGTCGACGGCGGCACTACGCCGACGGTTACGCAGAAATTGGGCGATCCGAACGGGGACGGTGTCATCGACGTTGTCGATCTTGCCGCCGTTAAACTGCATCTTTTGAAAAAACGCCTGCTTACGGGCGATGCCTTAAAAATGGCAGACGTGAATAAAGATGGCATTGTAGACGTTGTCGACCTTGCCGCCATTAAATTGCATTTGTTAAAGAAAAGATTGATTACGGGATAAACGAGGATTTAATATGAAAAAAATTCAACGGTTTTCAGCGATTTTAGTTTGCCTTACGGTACTGCTTTGTGCACTTTCGTTCAGCGTCAGTGCGGCAAGTGCTTCGATTTCTGGTTAGGGTACTCCGGATGTCGGAGAAACAGTTACTGTTAGCGTGTCTGTTAGCGCTAAAGACGATCCAATGTATAGCAATAATTCTACATTATTCTATGATAATAGTATGCTACGAATTGTGAAGGTTAATAATGACGGAAGCAAAGGAACCGGATCGGTTCAATGGGTCGATACTAATTTCGGTGAAAACGGTGGGACAAGTGCTGGGTATTCGGTCGAATTTGAGGTGCTAAAAGCCGGAAAAGTTAGTTTGCAATATACGGGTGAATATGGAAATTATAACTGGGATAAGGTGACGTATAAAGCACCGGCAACAACTATTACTGCAAAAACCCCCGTTACCTCCTCCAAAACCTCTTCTACCTCAAAGACAAGCTCCTCAAACAGCTCGTCGAATACCTCCTCCAATAAGGATAAAAGCGAGATGTCTTCGGATACAAATCTTTCCGCTTTGAAAATTAACGGTGCTACACTGGCACCGTCCTTTACGCCGTCGCGCATTTCGTACGTTGCGTCATGCGGGGCGGACGTGCAAAAGGTCACCGTCAGCGCCACTGCTTCGGACACTAAATCCAAAATTGCCGGTATCGGCACGTATGACGTGACCGACGGCAAAAAGATCTCGATTACGGTCACGGCAGAAAGCGGTGCAAAAAAGACCTACACCGTTACGCTTGAAAACCCGGGTGACGGCGAGATAGAGGTCATTCGGGATCAGCTTGAGGCACGGGTCGACGATATTTCGTACCATATTGCGACCGATCTTTCCAACGTAACCGGACCTGCGGGCCTTGAGGCACACGATGCCACCTTTAACGGTGCCGATATTCAGGTCTTTTCCGATAAAGAAGACACCTTCTCGGTCTATTATCTGATTGACGATAAAACCGGCAAGGGGGATTATTTCACCTATCTCGATCAGCGGGATGAATTTGAGCCCCTGCATTTCTTAAAACTTAACGGGGTAGAGTATATTTTTGTTAACGACGGTTTGACCGAAGCACCGGCGGGCTATACCGTTTCGGAGGCCTCCCTCGGTAACGGTCTTGCAAAGGTCTACTATGCCGAGGATGAAACCTATAAGGATTTCGGCATTCTCTACTGCTTTGCTAACGGCCGTTTACAGTACTATCGGTATGACTTTGCCGAAAAGACCATTCAGCGTGCACCCGATTTTCCGCCGAAGGCGGTGTCCCAATCGAACACGGACGCCACGGCCAAAACGACCGATAAGCAAAGCGGCAAGGGTGTATTTCAATGGTTTATGGGTCTTTCCGCCAGTGGTAAGGCCGTTGTCTTTGGCTTTGCGGTCGTGGTACTCTGCCTGCTTCTGCTGATCATCATCCTGCCGATTTCGGCTGTTGCAAGATCGCGCAAAGCAGGAAAAGCCGATACGAAAGAAAATTTCACTTTTGACACGGTTGATTTGCTGAACAATAACAATGATTTTCCGGGTCGATCCGATTGATTGAAAGCTGTACGGCAGACTGTTCTGCCGTATCTGAAATATCCCATAAGAAAAGATAGGAACTTTTGATTGTATGGATACTGTTTCAAAATTCAGAAAGTCCATTATGTTCGCCGTCAAGGCACTACTGGTATTTTCAACGACCTTCAGCTTTGTTGAAACGTGGACAAATCACTATATGAAAGCGCTGTTCAGCTTCAGGGGTAACTTTGTTGTTATTCTTTCATTTGTGTTGATTTTCGTCACCTTTTCCGCCCTTTACGGTGCGTTCAGAATCGGTATATACCGCATTCACGAGTTGATTTACAGCTTCTCGCTGGCAATTCTGTTCACCAATGCCGTAATGTATCTGGAACTCAGCTTGGTCGCCCGTGAATTGATCGCCATTCGGCCGATGCTTTTTGGTATGGTCTATCAGTTCGGCATTATTGCCGCTGGCAGTTGTTGTGCCAATACCATTTATTTCTTTGTCTACCGTCCAAGCCGAATGTTGGCACTGTTCAGTGACGACGTCACCGGCTTCGAGCTGATTAAGAAGATGTCGAAGATTTCCGACCGTTTCCACATAGAACGCGGTATGAATGCCGCCCATACCAATTTGGAAGAGGTCAAGCGGCAGATCGACAAGTTTGAAGCGGTCGTTCTGTGCGATTTGGATAAGAACATTCAAAAGGAACTGTTTTCCTACTGCTACGCCACGCAAAAGAAGATTTTTCTTCTGCCCGATATTTCGGATATTCTGGTCAATAACAGCTACGGTATTCAAATCAGCGATACGCCGGTTCTGGTCAGCCGAAACCGCGGCCTTTCCACCGAACAGATGTTGGTCAAACGCTTGTGCGATCTGGTCGTTTCGCTGTTCTTTATTATCTTAACCAGCCCAATCATGCTGATTTGTGCCATTGCAATCAAGCTTGATGACGGCGGTCCGATTTTGTTCAAGCAAAACCGTGTTACGA
>JAKSQF010000215.1 GCA_024404235.1 Clostridia bacterium
GGTTGCGGGGGCAGGACTTGAACCTACGACCTTCGGGTTATGAGCCCGACGAGCTACCAACTGCTCCACCCCGCGATATTCACTGTTTTATTAGTATACACCCTGCCGCACAAAAAATCAAGTGTTTTTTTAAAATATTTTAATTTTCCCCTCTTCCCGCTTCCCCGAACGGCGTCGGCGCTTGACAGCATTATACAGATATGATACAATAATCACACCGCAATAACCGTTGGAAGGAGGCTTTTTCGTGTTCGGTGACAATACCCAAAAACAAAGTATTGAACAGATCCTTGACGAGCGGGGCGAGTACATCAGCAGTACCGCCGGTTACAGTATGTACCCGATGCTGCGCAACCGCACCGATACCATTATTATACGCAAGGTCGACCGACCGCTGAAAAAGCACGACGTGCCGCTGTACCGATTGAAATCGGGCAAGCTGGTGCTACACCGCATTTTAAAGGTCTTACCCGACGGCCGCTTTATTATTCGCGGCGATAATCTTTACTTAAAGGAAAACGTTGCGCCGGAGCAGATCATCGGCGTATTAAAGGAATTCTACCGTGACGGCAAGCACTACGTCTGTGACGAGAGCACCGCCTACAAATGGTACGTTTTTTGGGTGCGGATCAGTTACCCGCGCCGCTTTTTATGGAAGCACAAAATTCGCCCGTTCCTTTCCAAAATCAAGCATTCCCTCCGTAAATGATTTTCGACCCGTCGCCTAAGGCGGCGGGTTTTCAGTAAATCCCACCGTTAAAGGAGTACCCTTATGTCCGTTGAAAACCCCACCCAAATGGAGCGTATGCCGCTGTTGGCATTGCGCGGTTTGGTTGAATTCCCCGGAATGATGCTGACGTTTGACGTCGGCCGCAAAAAATCCATCAATGCCGTTACCACCGCTATGGAGGGCAACCAGCTGTTGTTCTTGGTAGCGCAGAAGGATATTGCCGTTGACAACCCCAAGCGTGCCGATGTGTATTCGACCGGCTGTATTGCCCGTGTGCGGCAGGTATTAAAAATGCCCGACGGCGGTGCCAAGGTGCTGGTGGAAGGCCTGCACCGTGCCGCTTTGCGTGAATTTTTTGACCGTGAAAGCTTTTACAGTGCTTTGGTCGAGCCGCTGACCGACAAGCCGATCCGCAACCGTCCGGTTTATTTGGAATCGCTTGCCCGCCGCATCCGTGCCGAGTTTGAGCGCTTTTTGGAGGTTGCCGAAAACGTACCGCCCGAAATCGTGATGACCGTTGCCACCACCGGTGACGTGGGCTATCTTGCCGATTTTATCGCCTTCAACATTCCCGCACCGTTTGACGACAAGCAGTACGTTTTGGAACAGTTGAACCCCGTGACCCGCGGCAAAATTCTGTTGGAATTGCTTTCTAAAGAGCGGGAAATCACGATGATCGACAAGAGCATCGGCGAAAAGACCCGCCGGCAGATCGACGACAACCAGCGTGAATACTACTTAAAAGAGCAGATCCGTGCCATCAACGACGAATTATACGGCGATGACGGTGCCGATGAAATTGACGATTACTATGCTAAAATAGACAAGCTGGCCGCCCCCGACGACGTAAAAGAAAAGCTGCGCACCGAGGTGGGCAAGCTTGCCAAAATGCCGCAGGGCGCCCACGAAAGCACCGTTGTACGCGGTTGGCTGGACGCCTGCCTTGCCCTGCCGTGGCAGAAGAGCGACCCGACTGACGTGGATATTATCCGCGCGGAAAAGATTTTGGACCGTGATTTTTACGGAATGAAAAAGGTGAAAGACCGCATTTTGGAAATGCTTTCGGTCTATGCCCTTTCCCCCGATATCACGGGGCAGATCATCTGTCTTGCAGGCCCTCCCGGAGTGGGTAAAACCTCGATCGGAAAGACGATTGCCGAATGTATGGGACGCTCGTTTGCACGCATTTCTTTGGGCGGTATGCATGACGAAGCCGAAATTCGCGGACACCGCAAAACCTACATCGGCGCAATGCCCGGCCGCATCTTAAATGCCGTAAAGCAGGCCGGCACCAACAACCCCGTGATTTTGCTGGATGAAATCGACAAATTGGGCAGCGACTACAAGGGTGACCCCTCTTCGGCGCTGTTGGAGGTGCTTGACCCCGAGCAGAATCGCACCTTTGCCGATAACTTTATTGAAATCCCCTTTGATTTAAGCCACGTCGTCTTTATTACGACCGCCAACAATCAATCGCTGATTCCCGAGCCGTTGCTTGACCGTATGGAACTGATCGAGCTGGACGGCTACAACCGAGAAGAAAAATTCAACATTGCCAAAAAGCATTTAGTCGCCAAAGAGCAGAAGCGCCACGGACTTTCGGGCAGAAACTGCCGCATTACCGACGGCACGCTTTACAGCCTGATCGACTTTTACACCCGTGAAGCCGGCGTGCGCAAGTTAGAGCGCTCGATCGCATCGCTTTGCGGCAAGGCCGCCAAAAAAATTGCAGGCGGTGAAGCCGCACGGGTAACCATTAAAGACACCGATTTGGAAACGCTGATCGGCAAGAAGCGCTACAAACCCGAGGTCATTCTGCCGCAGGACGAGGTCGGCATTATCAACGGTTTGGCGTGGACAGCCGCCGGCGGCGAGATTATGCAGATGGAAGTTTCGGTCTTGAAGGGCAGCGGAAAGGTGGAAATGACCGGATCGCTGGGCGACGTAATGAAAGAATCGGTATCGGCCGCAGTCAGTTTTGTGCGTGCCAATGCCGCCCGTTACGGTATTGACGAAGATTTTTACAAAACCTGCGACATCCACGTACACGCGACCGAAGCCGCCGTACCGAAGGACGGCCCGAGTGCCGGTGTGACCATTACCACGGCGCTGATTTCCGCCCTGACCGGCCGTGAGGTGCGCCGTGACGTTGCCATGACGGGTGAAGTGACCATTCGCGGACGGGTGTTGCCCATCGGCGGATTGAAAGAAAAATCCATGGCCGCCTACCGTGGCGGTGTAAAGACCGTATTTATCCCGAAGGACAACCTGCCCGACGTGGACGAGGTGGACGAAACCGTGCGCCGTCACGTTCGGTTTGTGCCGGTCGGCTTTGTGGATGAAATTATCGGCGAAGCGCTGAAA
>JAKSQF010000216.1 GCA_024404235.1 Clostridia bacterium
CGTTCATCGTATCACGTTCGCGAACGATCTGTTCAGCCGGCTTATATGCTTTATCAAAACGGGAAAAATTCCAGAATTCGCCGCCGCTGATGGTAACGGGAACCTCATTAAGCGAGCTTTCCCCTTTCATGTTCAGCTCGTTATCGCCACCACTGCCGTCGTCACCGATGCCGTGTCCCAAGCGAGACCCTACAAGGCATTCGGGCTGAATCTTTTTAACCAAATCGTAAAGTTCCTGACTCTGCTCACGCGTAATCGTCCACGGGCAATCAAACCAAATTAGGCACAAATCTCCGTATTGGGTTAAAAGTTCGGTGACCTGCGGCTTGACTTTATTTTCAAGATAAGTATCGAAATCGGGCGTACGGTCAGCCGGAAAATCCCAATTATTAAAAGCACCGTTCGGCTCCCATACGGTTGGATAAAGTCCGCCGCCGCCTTCTTCGTTCCAGTCCAAATCCTGCGAGTAGTAAATGCCGAATTTCATACCGTTCTTGTAACAGCTTTCCGCCATTTCGCCGATAATATCACGACCGAACGGAGTGGCATCCACTACGTTAAACTTTGAAACTTTGGAATGGTACATCGCAAAGCCTTCGTGATGCTTTGCGGTCAACACCATATACTGCATACCGGCATCCTTTGCAACCTTCACCCATTCGTCTGCATTAAACTAAATCGGATTAAAGGCTTTTGCAAGATTATGGTATTCCTCCATCGGAATTTTCTTTTTAAAGCGCACCCATTCGGTGCAAGGCTCACCACGGTAATCGCCGTCCAAAACGGAATACAATCCGAAATGCGACATAAAACCGAATTTTGCCTGCTTAAACCATTCACGGTTATTCATAAAAGCACCTCTTATTCAAAGCAAATAACTATATCATTACCCTGCGGCAATTCAACGTCATAAAGATTGTTGCCCTTAGCCACCACAGACAGTTTTTTACCGTCTGCAGTTACGCAAACATCGGCATTTTCGGAATAAAAACGAAATTTGCCGCCCTCGTGAACAACAACACCGTTTTCAGTACGGCCAAAGGTTGCCGGTGCAACGTATTTATCAATTAAACCGATCGGCGTAACACCACTTTTGAGCGGAATTAAGTAAAACAGACGGAAATCGTCATAATTATTCAGCGTAACGCTTACGCTCTCATTGCCGTTCAACACCTGCGCCGTTTCGCCGAAATAATCGACCAAAAGCGTTTTCTCAGCTGAATATTCGTAAATATCCTCAGCGCCGACCGTACCGCAAACCGGCTTTTCATTTTCGTCCAAATTAAAGGCCGCCAAAATACCGACGTCACCCGCACGGTTAAACACCTTGTAAATATTACCGTTGTGCTCCGAATCGGTCAGCAGGCAGGATTTAGCGGGGCGCGCCGATTCAGGCAAACGGATAATACGACCGTCTGCGTAAATGATCGGCATGATCGTCTTTTTAATACTGCGATTCAGCTCATCACTCATATAAACCGGACCGCCGGACATTGCACGCAAAACGGCATTTTTGGTACCTTGTGCATCATCCGACCACCACATATCCCAGTCGCCGACATAGAGGCTGCCCTGCACCATTGCATTAAAACTGCACTGGATCAAATGCTGAATGAACCACTTGCGATCTTCCGGCTGAAAATCACCGCTGATGCGGTTTACAACAGACATCGGACGGTTCCAGAAGCATTCATGCGGCATACCCATACAGTTAATGAGGGTACCGCCGAAATACTTTTCGACCGACAGATCGATCGCACGCTGCATATTCTTTGCGGCTTTACCGATCGGCATTAAGCCCTTGTAATGCTCAAAAAGGAAGCCTTGATTATCAACTTTAAGAAAATCAGCGCCATAGCTTTTGAAGGTGGCGGCAAAGAGATCAAAATAAGATTCACTTTGCTTTTCTTTCAGAGAAGGTACCAATCTGCTGTTCGGCGCAACGGTCAGTAAATCATCGTGCTCGGCGGCAATCGGGCCGGTCGGATCAATGCCGTTCCAATAACCGTTGGTCGGATACCAAATACCGACCTTCATTCCGTAATCCTTCTTCAAATCACGGATACAGCCCTGCAAACCTTCCGGGAAACGATCCGGATCACCCTCGATACGGTACATTTCACGGCTACCCATCGTTTCACGGTTGTTATTATGACATTCCGCCCACATATCGTCGATCAACATCCAACGAACGGGAATTTCTTTTTCTTTGAACTCTGCGGCCTTTTTCAGCAAATCTTCATGCGTGACGTCCATGTGGAACGCATCCCAACTGCACCAACCAAGGTATTCCATCAGCTCGGGATATTTACGGGTTTCACGCAGGCCACCCGACTTGTGCATTTTTTCAAGACCGTATGCAGTAGTTATGCTCGGCAAAACATACGGATCCTCGGAAAATCCGAAAACCAATGCCGTCATACTGACGTCATTCTGCGGATA
This sequence comes from Clostridia bacterium, assembly GCA_024404235.1. Taxonomy (GTDB): domain Bacteria; phylum Bacillota; class Clostridia; order Oscillospirales; family Acutalibacteraceae; genus UBA737. The sequence goes on from JAKSQF010000216.1 coordinate 2,443, forward strand.
ATGACTGTAAATAAACAGCGTTCCGCCGTCCTCTTCGGCCTTCAAATTACTCTTATAATCATCGTCACAAGTAGTCAACAAATACAAATAGCCGCTTTCGGTGCCTGCCAAAACGGCCTGCGTTTCCTTAGGCAGATCCTTCAGCTTGCTACCCATTTTAACCCTGCACCAAAAAGTGTACTTAATATGATTTGCCATGAAATGATCACTGCACGGCATATCGGCAATATCCACACCGGCGGCGCTTTCAATATCCAAATGGTTTTGTCCCCTGGTATTTCCAAGATCGGGATGATAGGAAATTTCAAAACGCAGGGATCCGACGTTGTCCCTTTCATCGAGGGTCAAGCCAAAGGTGATTTTTCCGCTTTCATCCGAAAATTGCACTGATTTTTCTTCAATGCCTTTCGCCGAAAGATAGATTTTATCTCCCTGTTCACCCCGCACCCACGGGCGCAAACCGGACAACAACGTTTGACCGAAACCGTCAATCGAAAGTACCATATTTGTGTCCATTAAAAACCGCATATTCAAGCTCCAATCTAATAGTTAATATAAATGACACGGCACCGCCGCATTTTTCTGTAAACACTACTTATATTACAATCTTAATTTTAC
>JAKSQF010000217.1 GCA_024404235.1 Clostridia bacterium
CTTGGATTTCTGGCGGTTTCAAGATTGCACAAGTTGATTTAATGCATCTTCCTGCTTTGCTTATTCAGCGGACTGCAAGAATCAGGGGCATAGATGTAAACCAGCAGTATTTGTTTCATTGCTTCGTGAACGGCGGATTTGATAAACACAGTAATGTTACGGGTTCATTAGTTCCGCACATATCGGCGAAAGATATTCGGAGCTTTGAGATACTCCTACCGCCAATTGAATTACAAGAACAGTTTGCCGCCTTTGTCAAACAGCTCGACAAATCAAAAGTTGTAGTGCAGAAGGCGCTCGACAAAGCGCAACTTTTATTTGACAGCTTAATGCAAAAATATTTCGGGTGAATTTGCGTCTATTGTTATCACATTGGTTATTGATCAATGAGATTATAGCAATGGAAAAGACCAAAAACGGTGCAGGCATACCCTGCACCGTTTTTTACGTCATCTATTTATCTCATTACGCAAAACTCAAACAGCCTGCAAACGCCAGAATACGATGCAATCGTATAATATCCTATAAATCAGAAAATACCCGTAAAGGTGGTGCGTATCGAAAGCGGTATAACTGTTTGACCACTCCCTTCAGATTGCTGTTAAATTGCCATAAACGGGTCATGAGACAGCAAAAGTCCTCCTTGCTACATCACGAAACGACGTAGACGGTTGCCGGCAAATCTTTATAGGTTCGCTTAAAACTAAACGGGGTTACGCCCATTTGCTGTTTAAAGCACTTAATAAAATAGTTTGAACGCGAAAACCCAACTTCCGCGGCAAATTCCGAAATATTCATTTCGGAATTCAACAACAGCATTTTTGCCTTGCAAATGCGAATATAACTTAAGTATTCGTGGAAGGTTTTGCCGGTCATCTTTTTAAAGGTGGCCGAAAAAACCGACTGCTTGATATGAAATTTCTTAGCCAATTCCGTCGACGAAATATCTTCGGCGTAATGCACCGAAATATGGCGCAAAATGTTGGTGATAATGTTGCGCAGCTCGTCGTCGATTTCGTCCTGCGGCAGATTCATTGCTTTATTAGGTCTTTTTGAGGACATCCGTCCTTTGCGAAGCGTGCGATATACCTCGGTGTGATATCTACCTATGACGACTAAAATGTTGACATTACAACAAAAACGGTATATACTTATATTGTTGAACTTTCAACTTTGTAAGAGAGGAACGAGGATTTATGGTAGACAGATTCGAACGCTTTTCACTTGCTATTTCCGAAATATCGAAATACTGGCACAAAATTGCCGCCGAAGAACTGGAAAAGTACGGGTTAAAAGGTCCGCACGCCAGCTACTTGATTGCATTGGAAAAATGCCCGAACGGCATCACAGTTTCGCAGTTGTGTGAAGCGTGCGGAAAAGACAAATCTGATGCTTCACGAATGATCTCAATCCTTGAAAAGAAAGGCCTTGTAGAAAAGCAGATTGTGGACGGCAAGCTTTACAAAGGTCTTTTGACGCTGACAGCCGAAGGCAAGACGGCCGCCGGACACGTTTCCCAACGTGCAAGCCGTGCCGTGGAAATTGCCGGCAAAAATCTGACGGATGAAAATCGGGATATTTTTTATGACTCACTTGAATCTATCACTGAAAACCTGCGTAAATTAAGCAGAGAGGGTATTCCTGAATAACGTAAAAAAACACAGCCATCGGTAAGATGGCTGTGTTTTTTATTCTTGTAAAATGCCTTTTTCGGACAGAGCGCGGACGATACGGTCGTAGGTTTCGGGATTCGGGCAGGAAATCGTGTGATAATGAACGCCGTTTGTCAGGTCACACAGTTGGCCGGCCTTGCTTTTGCGAACGTTTTCCATAAATTCCTGTGCGTCGTACCGAGAGGCAATGTTCAAAGTCCCGACCAGTTGGCCGTAAATGGGATGCTCCACCATAACGTTTAATAATTTTCCGCCGTTATCCACCACGGTATACAGTTCATCCAAAAGGCCGTTGCTGTCGTGCTTACAGACGATCACCTCTTTCACGATGCCGCTGTTTTCCCGCTCCAGATAATAGCCGCGCTTTTCAGAGCGGATTTGTTTGCCGTTGGCACGCAGTAACGCCACGTCCGAAACGATGACCTGCCGCGTTACGCCGAATTTTTCGGCAAAGGTGGTGGCATTGATGATTTCACCGCTGCTTTCAAGCAGTTGCATAATAAGTTCCCTGCGTTTATTACCGTCCATAACGTACTCCCTTTTGTAATCTATCGGTAGTATAGCATATTTTTCGATACTTTTCAAGAAAACTGTATTGACAAATGTAAAATATATCGCTATAATGTGTATATACACATAAATACACAAAAGGAGAAATGTAAAATGTCTAAGAAGTATGCTGTTTTGGTAGTGGATATGCTGAACGATTTTGTCACGGGTGCACTGAAGTGCGACCGCGGTTTGGAAATCGTCCCGAAAACCGCCGAATTGCTGAACGGATGCCGTGAAAAGAACGTTCCGGTCATTTTCTGCAACGATGCCCACATAAAGGGCATTGACCACGAATTGAAATTTTGGGGCGACCACGCCATTGCCGGCACCAAGGGTGCAGAGGTTATTCCGGAATTGGCCGTTTGCGACAAGGACTACATCGTACCGAAGAGAAGATACAGCGGATTTTTCCACACCGATTTGGAACTGCTTTTGAGAGAGCTTGGCGTGGATACCGTTATTATGACCGGTCTGCACACCCACATGTGCGTACGCCACACCTCGGCCGATGCTTACCAGAGCGGTTTTGACGTTGTAGTTGCCAAGGATGCGACCAATTCCTTTACCAAAGAGGATTACGAATACGGCTTAAAATACCTGAAAGAAACCTACGATGCCGAGATTTCCGATGTAGATACCATTTTGGCTTCGCTGTAATTTCAATAGCAAAAGTGAAACAGCCCTGCTCTTTACCGAGAGCAGGGCTGTTATTTTTTACTGTGCCAAAATCTTTTTAAGGGCTACGAGGTCACGCACGTCGACACGGCCGTCACGGTTTACGTCACAAGACGCAGATTGCATTCCCATCAACAGAACCCAACGCA
>JAKSQF010000218.1 GCA_024404235.1 Clostridia bacterium
ACGGTGGAGTTATCATTCGGCTCGATAATATCCACGTGGTCACCGCAGAGCTGCTCGCCGTAGTGATTGATACTTTTGTATCCGATATCAGCACACAAATCATTCATCGGTAATGGACTCCTTCAATTTGGCCAAAGCGATTTTGGTCTCGGCGGCGGTTTCACCCAGCAGCGACGCAATTTCCTGAACGATGCGCATCTGCTTATCCACGACCTTATCCGCAACCTCCACGGTTTGGCGGCTGATGTTTTCTTTCTTTTCGCGCTCGGTCTGTTCATCGGTGATATCACGCATAATGCCGATGATCATACGGGAATCCTGATCGTAAACGATGGTCTGCTCCACGTAACGCTTGTATTCAGCCAAATAGGTACGCTGATCCCGAACGTCACGGCCGGTATCTCTGACCTGCATAAATACGGTAGGATCCAAAATACGGATGACCTGATCGCCGAGAATATCGTTGGCAGAGCGGATATTCATAATCTTACGGGCGGCGTTATTGATTTGCTGAACCTCCAGCTGATCGTTCAAAACGATCAAGCCGTTCGGCGTATTGTTGACGATAATATCCGAAAAGCTTTCCGCCTTATCCTTTAAGTAAGGCAGGCACATGGAAATTTCGGCCTTGCCCTGCAAAATGGCAATGGCCTTTTCACGGCAGGTATTATATCCGCAGGAGCCGCAGTTCAGTTCCTGCGAAGGCTTGAATTTGCCCATCTGACGCAGAACGTTCTGGATTTCCATATCCGAAGGCATTTGGGAGCGCTGCTCGATAAACTCAAAATTCTTTTTCAAATCGGCCGCTTTGGGCTGAGATACTTCAAAATCCTTTTCGCCCGCATAATCAGCCACTGCAATATAATCCTTTACAGCCGAGGAACGGTGATATTTTTCCATGACCGGACCGCCGACACAGCTGCCTACACAGGCAGACATTTCAATAAAGCACTTATGAATTTTACCTTCGGCAATATCTTTCAGTGCGGCAATGCAGTTTTCCACACCGTCTAACGCCATATAGGTATAACCGGGTGTATTCTGCGCCATGGTTTTCAAAACACCGCCGGTGGTCGGGAAGAAACGGGCGCGCGAACATACGTCGTGGTCCTTTTCCTGCTCCAATTCAATGTTCTCGGCTTTCAGCCAATTACTTAATTCCTCAAAGGTCAGCACCGCATCCACAATGCCCTCGTAATGTTCGGCTTCATCCTTTTTGGCAACGCAGGGGCCGACAAAAACGGTTTTGGCATTCGGGAAGCGACTTTTGATATCCTTACAGTGCGCCTGCATGGGGGATACCACATCGGCCAAGTATTCCAATGCGGACGGATAATGCTTTTGAATTAACAGATTGATACTGTGACAGCAGGAAGAAATGACGATGTCACGCTCTTCCTCGTTCAGCATTCTTTCATATTCCGTTTTAACGATCGTAGCACCCACGGCGGTTTCTTCAACGTCATAAAAGCCTAATTTCTTTAAGGCTCTGCGCATGGCGTCAATACCGACACCGTCATAGTTGGCAATAAAGGAAGGCGCCATGCTGACGATGACCGGATCACCGCTTTGCAGCAATACCTTTACCTTTTCGGTTTCGTCCACGATCTCTTTGGCATTCTGCGGGCAAACCACGAAACATTGGCCGCACAAAATACACTCGTTTCCGATGATATGTGCCTGATTTCCCGAAAAGCGAATGGCTTTTACCGGACAGTTGCGAATACATTTATAGCAGTTTTTACAATTCGATTTTTTCAGCGTCAAACAGTTCGGCATATTCCGTTACTCCTTTTCGATTTTATTCAGCACGTTTTCTTGGAAAAACTCCTTGAAGTTTTCCTTGGTAATGCCGATATGAACGTCATCATCGACCTGAACGGTCACACCGATACGGTTGCACTTGCCGGTGCAAAAGCTACCGGCAAGTGTGATTTCGTCTTCCAGATGATATTCTTCTACGGCTTTTTGCAACAGTTCAACAATTTCGGGGGAGCCTTTTAAGTGGCAGGAACTGCCGACACAAACTTGAATAATCATCTTTTACACCTTTGCTAAAACGTTGGTTGCGAAAAAGTCGCCTACGGTATCCGGCGTAACGGAATGGAAAGCATCGTCCACGGTAACGCAAACACCCTGCTGGCATTTGCCCATGCAGAACGTACCGCCAAGCTCGACCTTTTCGCCCAAATTGTTTTCTGCGATTAAATGCTGCAGCTGTTCTACAACCTGACGGGAGCCTTTAATATGGCAGGAACTGCCGATACATACTGTGATTTTCATAAATGCTTCCTCCCGCGATTATTCGTATTCGACAACGCTTACCCACGAAAGCAGGAACTCACGCTCGTCGGCGTTGCCCTTTACGCTTTGCGAAGCGGCGACGATGGGCATCCATTTCTGAACGTACTGCTTTGCCGTATTGCTCTTTTTGCAGAACAAATCAAGATACTTTTTGGCGCCGTCGATATCGCCGTTCAACCAGAACAGCAGATAGGTGCGCGCAACGTCGGCCGAAGCATTGCCCTGTGTTGCGTGAGACCAGTCGAGGATATACGGTGTGCCGTCCTTGGTGATAATAATGTTCGAGGGGTTAAAGTCGCCGTGGCAGACCTTGTTGTGCTTGGGCATACTTTCAAGACGGGTGTGCAGATCATAGCGGGTGGTTGCGTCAAGATCGGCGGCGCTGATCTTGCGGTTCATCTTGTCCTTCAGCTTGTTCAGTCCGGCACAGGTCTTGCCGTGCATTTCCAACTGCAGGTCCACAAACAATTCCAGATATTTGTCCTTGTTGTCGGCGTCTTCTTCCATCAACTGTGCCAAGGTTTTGCCCTCGATAAATTCCGAAACGATGGTCCACTTTTCGTCAATCATCGTAATTTCAAGGATTTTCGGGATATTCAGACCGGTTTCTTCCACACGGGCCTGATTCAGTGCCTCGTTCAGCACGTCGGCCTTGGAATACTGCTTGTCGAAAACCTTGTAAAC
>JAKSQF010000219.1 GCA_024404235.1 Clostridia bacterium
CCTGCGTTGTTTCTCGATCAGCGATTTAAGCGAACTGCCCGAATTGCCGAAATCGCAGCAGGTAAATGTCGGTGATATGGGAGAACAATTGGAAATGATCAGTGATCTGCCCGAAAATGCCGAAGAAACGGCTGAACAAGTCGAATAATCCCGAGGTGATTTCGTGATCGTTCTTGAAATTTTGTTTTGGTTTCTAATCGGCCTTTTGGCTTTAATATTATTGGTTTTAGTGACGCCGGTATCTGCTTTTTTGTCAATGCAGGACAAGTTTTCCGTTAAGGTTTTTGTATGGGGAATTCCTGTTTTTTCATCTGCACGTAAGAAATCAAAAAAACCGATTTCTGCCGTAAAACAGCGGAAAAAGGAAGAACATGCTTTGAAAAAGAAGGTCAAAAAAGCCCATAAGCCAAAAAAGGAAAATATTTGGCAGCGTTCAACCGAAAAATACGGGTTTGCCGATAGTGTAAAGGGATTTGGCAATTTAGCAATGTCGGTGCTGAATAAGGCGGTTCGCGTTCTTCGTCATATTCATTTCCGAAAATTGAAATTTCAATTAAACGTCGCTTCTTCTGATGCGGCACAAACAGCCATTCATTACGGAATTGTGTGCAGCGTTGTGTATCCTTTGTTTGAGCGACTGATTTCAATTTCGGATTGCAAGGCGAAAAAAATTGATATTAACGCCGATTTTAACCATCCTAAAAGTAGTATTCAGTTTTCAGTTGCAGTAAGGACACAACCGATTTGGTTTTTGATTCTCGGTCTGTCCGCATTGCGTGTTTATAAAAAATGGGAGCGTGATTTCCTTGAGTGAAAGTATTAAGGGTATTATGGACGTAACAATGGAAAAATTGCGTTCGGTCGTTGACGCCGAAACGATTATCGGCAGTCCGATCAAGGTCGACGAAGTAACGCTGATTCCGGTTTCCAAAATCTCCTTCGGTTTGGCAAGCGGCGGCAGTGATTTTCCGTCCAAGCATACGCAAAACGAATTGTTCGGTGGCGGCGGTGGTGCCGGTGTGACCATTTCACCGGTCGCATTTATCGTCGTGCATAACGACAACGTTCGTATGATGCCGGTTTACAGCGAAATGAACACGTTTGATAAGGCGGTCAATATGGCGCCTGAGCTGTTTGACAAAGTGAAATCCTTGTTCAACAAGGGTAAGAAAGACGATTCGGCAGAATAAGTTTTGCACATAATCCGGTTTTTTCGGTGCATAAAATTGCATCGGGTGATCGGATTGAAAAAACTGATTTCGTATCTTTTGGTACTGTGCCTGCCGATGCTTTCGCTTAGCGTTTCGGCAGTATCTACTTCGGCCAAGGCCGCAATCGTTATTTGCGGTAACACAGGGCAGGTCGTTTTCGAGCAAAATGCCGACGTGCGCCTTGCAATGGCCAGTACGACAAAGATCATGACCGCTCTGCTTTTATGTGAAGCAGGGAAGCCGGATACCGTTGTGCACGTCACTAAGGAAATGGTAACTGTCGAGGGCACTTCAATGGGGCTGATGCCGGGGGATATCGTAACCTATCGCGGGTTACTGTACGGTTTATTGCTCTGCTCCGGAAATGATGCCGCCAATACGACAGCTATTGCGCTTGCCGGTTCGGTCGAAAAGTTTGTGCAAATGATGAATTTAAAGGCCGTGTCACTCGGTCTTGACGATACACACTTTGATACACCGTCGGGTCTGGACGGCGAAGGCCATTATACAACGGCGCACGATCTTGCAAATTTGACCCGCTTTGCGTTACAGAATAAGCAGTTCGCCGCGGCGGCATCAACCGTTAGTGAAACGGTGTATTTCGGTAATCCGCCGCAACGCCGCACCTTAAAAAATCATAACCGCCTTTTGCGTGAATATGACGGGGCGATTGGCGTCAAAACCGGCTTTACCAAAAAGGCGGGCCGCTGCCTCGTTTCGGCGGCAAAACGTAACGATCGCTTTGTTATTTGCGTGACGCTCTGCGATCCAAACGACTGGCAGGACCATAAAAACCTATTGGACTACGGCATTTCACAACTACCGGCATATATTCCGCCGAAAGAAAGTGCCGTTCCGAAAAATCCCGTTAAGCCGTCCGTTGCCGGGAAGATGTCCTGTTACCGTCGTTTCTGTAATTTATTCATCTATATGATATCGTTATTTTGATTGGAGTAAAATATGAAGGATTCAAAGATCCGTCTGCAAAAGCATTTATCCGAATGTGGTGTTGCTTCCCGCCGCAAGGCAGAGGAGCTGATTATGGCGGGCAAAGTTAAAGTCAATGGCCACGTTGCCACGATCGGCACCAAGGTCGACCCGAAGCGCGATAAGGTCGTCGTACGCGGAAAAACCGTTGTTGCCGTGCGGCAAAAGGTATATATCATGTTACATAAACCGCGCGGATATGTTACGACCGTGAATGATGAATTCAATCGTAAAACCGTGATGGATCTTGTTAAAGATGTAGGCGTACGGGTTTTTCCGGTCGGTCGGTTGGATATGGATTCCGAAGGTCTGTTGTTCTTAACAAACGACGGCGAATTTGCAAATCGCCTGACGCATCCGTCCCGCCACGTCACCAAGACCTACCGCGTTACGGTAGACGGCGCGGTCGATGACGAAATGCTGGACAAACTTTGCACAGGCATTGATTTGGACGGAAAAATGACTCTGCCGTGTGACGTATTCGTCGTTGAACGCCGTGAAACCCGCACGGTTCTTAATTTCATCATCAGTGAGGGTCGTAACCGACAGATTCGCCGGATGTGTGAGGCAGTCGGCCTAAAGGTTTTACGACTGAAACGCTTGGAAATTGCCGGTGTAAAGATGGGAATGTTGCCGCAGGGAAAATGGCGTCCGCTCAACGAGCGTGAAATGACCCGACTGAACGCGATTTCCGAAAGTAAAAGAAATGGGGCAGACGTATGATTTCGGTTTTGCCCATGAAAGATCAAGAATTATTAAAATCGCT
>JAKSQF010000022.1 GCA_024404235.1 Clostridia bacterium
TTCGTCATGAATGAGGCGGCTGTTATCGCGGCTTTTCGCCCAACAGCTCATGGCGTGCTGATTACAGCCGTGGCCGCTTTCGTTTCCGGTGGACCACATAATGATGGAAGGATGATTCTTAAAGGTTTCGACCATTCTTTGCATACGGTCGATATATTCGCTTCTCCATTCCCGTCTGACACACGGCCAATCGTTGCGATAAACGTCATAGCCGTTGCCGCCGGCATTTCTTCTGCAAAAACCGTGGGTTTCAATATCGGTTTCGCAGACGACGTAGAAGCCCATTTCATCGCACAGTTCAATGAATCGCGGCGTAGGCGGATAGTGGGAAGTACGAATACAGTTGATGTTCAGTTCCTTCATCAACTGCAAATCACGGATAATATCCTCCTCAGTTTGACACCAGCCGTTGTATTTGTTGGTATCGTGGTGGTTGACGCCGTGCAGCTTGACCGCCGTGCCGTTGATCAGCAATTCGTACTCAGACGATATGGTGATTTCACGCATACCGGTTTTCAGTTCTATGATTTCACCGTTACGTTCCAAAACAACGGTGTATAAAAACGGCTTTTCGGCATTCCAAAGGATGGGGTTTTCGGGCGCAAACGAAAACTCGTTTTCCATTTCCCCGTCAAACAAAACCTTTTCACGCTCGCAAATCTTTACGTTTGCCGTTCCGTTCAGTTTGATACCGATTTCCTTGGCATTCGGAATGATCTCAACGTCGGTGATATGGTCTTGTGGTCTTTGAAGCAGATACACATCACGGAAAATACCGTTATAGCGGAACATGTCCTGATCTTCAAGATAACTGCCGCAGCACCATTTCATTACCTTTACGACGATTTCATTTTCGCCGTCATTGACGTAATCGGTGATATCGAATTCCGCCCGTAAATGACTGCCCTGCGTAAAGCCGACTTCTTTACCGTTTACGGTTAAAAATGCGCAGGAAGATACACCCTCGAAAACGATATAGACCCTGCCCCACTTTTTTACGCTTACGGTTTTGCGATAAATACCGCAGGGATTTTCATCCGGCACAAAGGGCGGATCACACGGGTACGGATAGTTGATATTCGAGTAGTTCGGATTTTCATACCCCTTTAACTGCCAACAGGACGGCACATCAATGCCGTCCCATTGTTCAATTTTTTCGGGTATATCAATTTCCTTTTCAAAAAAGCGAAAATCCCATTTGCCGTTCAAGGATAAGCATTGCGAAGCGCCCTTCGGCAAATAATAGCTTGCCGCTTTATTGCGGTTTTGACTTGTTTTTTCAGGATTTTCATAAATACGCATAATATATCCCCTTTATTCGTCGCCGTATCTTTCTTTCAGAATATTTTTCATCACTTTTACGGCGAATTCTGCTGTATCAACGACCAGATCCTTACCAAAATGATTGAGATTGACCTCCATATTATAGATGCCGTCGTAACCGATTTCGTCAAGGGCATCGAATACGTCTTTCCAATCTATTGTACCGGTAAGCGGCATTTTGTGCTGATCGGTAAAGGTATCGTTATCGTTCAAATGAAGTGCCGTGACCTCTTTGCCGAGTCTGCGAATCACATCGGCCGGTTTGGGATTATTATAACGCATCGCCTTATTGGAGTGACCCGTATCAACACAAACCGTAATATAATCGCGCAGTTCCTCAATCTGCTTTACATTATAATACGCTTTTTCAAATTCGTCAATATCCCCGAAAAAGTCTACGGCAGAATATCGGACCGCATCGCCAAAGGTTTCGGTTGCGATTTTGATACCGTTTTCCTTTGCGAAGGGCAATATTTTTGAAAACATATCAAGGCTTAAAGAATGCATCAGCTCGGGGTCGGGGTTTGCGCCCAAAAAGATTGAGGTCGCATTGTGGACGATCATCACGGGAGCGCCGAGGCAGGCTGTTGCAAGGCAGTCAAGCTCGGTATTTTTAACAAGCGCTTCATCCTCGCTTGCAATGTTGCGAAATCCCGGAAGTTTACCGTGTGTTTGCCCGATGATTAACCCTAAGCTGTCGGCGTATTCCTTTAATTCGGTATAATAAGCACGCACCGCTTCCGGACCTTTACTGTATACGGAGTTGGGGTTGCGGTAATCGCATTCCTCACCCTCTAACGTAAAATCAACCGAATCGGCACCGATGGACTTTGAAATTCTCAAAGCTTCTTTATCGCCGAATTTGTACTGAAAACTTCCGATTGCAATACCGATTTTTCTTTTCATTATTTACTCACCGTTTCCTTTTCTTGGCTTTTTAAGCACGATTATGACTGCCGCCCAAACTGCTTAACATTATAATACGCTTTTTAAAATTCGTCAATATTCCCGAATTCGATTTGACCGAAATCAAAGTGGCGGCAATCTTCTTTGCACCTTGACGCAAAAATGACAGAATCGGCACCAATAGATTTTAGAATTCTCAACGTTCCTTTTTGAACACCTATTGAAAATCTCCTATTGCAATGCCGATTCTTTTTTTCCTAATTAACTATCCGTTTTCTCTTTCTTGGCCTTTTTCTTAAGCAGGATTATGGTGAACGTACCTGCCGCCAAAACAAGAACACATATCGCGGGAATAATGACCCACAGCCAGTTGAAGGAAGACTCCTCGCCCGGCAAAGAAACAACAATGGATACACCGACGTTCGGCTTGATGGTGACCTTTCTTAAAACAAGTTCCTCATCGTTGGCCAATACGGTATACAGTTCAAACTCGCCGCAAGGCAGCTTATCGAATTTGAACATACCGTTCTTATCCGTAATTGCATGCGCAACGTCACGGACAAAAATCACCGCATTGGGGATCGGATTGCCGTTTTCATCGTAGAAGAAGCCCCTCAACGCACCGTACGGCTCATTCGCATCAGAATCGGTGCCTTGGCCGTAGTTATCGTCGTCGATGGGTTCATCGGGTAAGAATACCTCGATTTCGCCTGCGGTCAAATAGGTTGCCGTCGGCACGACCAAAACCACGCCGTCGCTGACGTTTAAGCCATCACACAACAGCAATCGGTTGCCGGTGCTTTCAATGAAGTATAACTGATACTCTCCGGAAGCCAGATTATTAAAGCGGTAAACGCCGTTGCTGTCGGTTTTGGCAATCTTATTACCGGGCATTAAGAGAACGCTTGCGCCACGAACGGGGAAACCGTCCTTATTAAGGATTGTTCCCTTGATGCCGCCGCGAACGGTCGAGGTGTTGTTATTATCCGCCAAAGCTCGTTCGCCCGACCAGTCGCCGTCTTCAAACTTCATATCGTCATAATAGAAGATAAACACGCCGCTGTCGTATTTGACCTCCTTGTAGTTCGAGCTCTTGGTCGAGAATTTCGGAACAAGGTTGATCAGTTTTCCTTTTTCGTAAAGGGCCAGATCCGTAAAGTAGCCCTTGCCCTTATCGCCGTTATTCATCTGAACGCGAATTTCGGCCATTTCGCCGTTTAGAACAGCATCACTGGGAATGGTGAAATCGACCTCGAAGACAAAGCGGTCGGAATCATAGAAGATTTCGATCGGAACATCCACAAAAGCGCCGTTCAGGTTTCTGGAACGGTATTGGATCTGCGGATTGACACCGCTGTTGTTCATATTGATCTTTTTGCCGGTAAAACGGTAGGTTTTATTGGCATCCAGTGTGACCGTTGCACCGTAAGTGGCATTAGAAGCCGTACCGTACGACTGAACCATCGTCTTCGGCTCGGTATTACTGTTCAAATAACCATCCTTCGGCTGTTCAACGTTCAGCGTTCTCATCGTACCGGACGGATCCCAACCGATATCACCCAAGCTGAAATCGCCGTTAAGCAGCAGGTTATTGCCGACACGTTTACCGTCTTCCAACTTATAAAGTGTGGTTTCCCCGATATAGCCTGCGCATTCCTGACGCATATAGTGATAGAAATATGCATTGCCGTCACCGTGTGTACGCAGATTTACGGGCGTTTTGAATACCCACTTTTCCTTGTTGTTGCCCAAATCGGTTTTTTGGATATTCGACAACTCCGGAACAGAGCTGTTTTCCCCGACAGAGCCGTTTATGTTGGACAATTCGCCGTTAACTTCACGGTAATAGAACAGGTACAGAATAGAATACGGCTTTTTATCAGCGGGATAGTCTACGTCATTACGCTGAATGATCATTTCGTAGGTGGTATCCGCTTCCAGCATAAAGTGTGCACGGTACCAGGCGAAATCGTCGGTTTTGCTGTACTGGATCATATGCGGATTATGCTTTTTCGTTTTGCTGAAGAAGTTTTCGGGAATGTCGGCAAACTGTCTGGTTCTGTATCCGCCCGAAGTCGTCCAGCTTTCGGCTGTGCCGGTTGAGAAATCGCCGTTTTTCAGCAATTCTTTCGAAACGGCCTTGCCGCTGTCGTCAATTTCAACCAACGAGAAGTTTGCGAAATAGCCCGAAACATAGGCACTGCTTGCGTGAATGGTTACTTTAAAATTGTTACCGTCGGAAATATCAGCGGGGGCTGTAAATACGCAGGTTTCCTTGTATTCGGTGTTTGAAACGGTTTTGGTATTTGCAAGGGAAGTCCAACTGCCGGCGGTGTAATAACTCAGTTCAATAAACGCCTTATCCTGATTATCGGGTCGGCCCGTTGCCGCCCATTTTGCATTATAGGTCAGCTGATACCGCTTTCCGGCCGTTACGCCGGCCGTTTGATACATATAGAAGTTTTGGCCGCTTGTCGTTTGGTAGGCGCTTTCGTTTTTACCCGAAAGAACCATGACCTTCGGAGTTTTAACGTCGTAATATTCGTTTTCAACCAACACGATTTGCGGAGCAGTTCCGAAATCGCCGTCCTTCATCCAAACCGATGTATCTGCATCGGGCGAGTAATTGATCAATTTTTCGGTCTTCTTGAAATCGGAATCCTTAATCAGATTGTTACCCGACGGCATGGCGAACTTATCGGCTTTATAAAGGGTGAAGTCGGAGAAATGTCCTTTTACCTTTTTGTCGCTCACCTCAATACCGATGCGCAGGTTCTTTTCAGCCACCAAGTTTTGGGGCATGGTGAACAGAACGGTCGTGTTGTAAACACCGCCGATATTTTCGGTAATCTTTTTAGGCGTGATTTTTACCGCACCGTTCTTTGTAATTGCTTCAAGATACGGCGTTGCGGTTTCGTAACTTTCATACACGTTATTATACGAGAACAGGTAATCGCTTCCGCCTTCTGCCGTTTCAAGAACAGTGATGTTACCCACCATATTTTGAACGGACAGCGCATTTTTAATGGCGAAGAAATCGGCCGGAATTTCGGCCAGCTTGATGGTTTTATAGGTATTGAACATTTCTCCATCGGTAAGCTGTTTCCAACCGTATAATTGAACGTCCACGTTTTTCACAGTGATGTCACCGAGATCACCAAACACGAAATCACCGTTGAAGATAAGGTTTTCACCGTAGGACTTGCCGGCGCCCTTCGAAAGATCCTCGCACAAAGAAATATGTGCAAAGTAGGCCGCCGCATCACTTGCCATGGCCGAGTCGTTTCGACCGAGGTACAGTCTGAAGTTATTGCCGTTATAAAGAGATCTTGTTTTGAAGGTGAAAATATACTTGGTGCCGACGTCAATGATATTGTACTCTTGGCATACCTTAGACATATCGCTTTGCTCGTAGGAGGAAGCACCGCCGCCCTTGATGCCGATTCGAATTAACGGGGTTGCACCCTTTTCACCCTTTTTATCTAATTCAAACTTATAGTAGGTGTTGCTTTTAATGCTGAATTCCTGTTGAATTGCACCCCAGTATTCCTGTTTTCTGCCGCCGATTTGCCACATTTTCGGGGAATTCGGCGAGGGCAATGCTTCGTAGAACGAGGGGGTGATGTAATAGGTTTTAAGACTGGCGCCGGTGCCGTAATAGGACCACAGAGCATTTTCATCATCTTCGGGCAGGGGGCTTTCCGTCTTAGAAAACTCGCCGTCGTCAATGATGTTTTCGCCCACTGCTACGTCGTTTTCCACCGCCCGCAAGGTCGGGTATGCGTATTGCATTTTGCCGGTTTCTTTAAGCGGCGAACGACCCAACGTGATAACGATATTGTTCTTGCCCGTTTCCTTTTCGGGTACCGTAAAACGGAAAGACAAGTGGCTGTTTTCAACGTTTGCATTTGTGGGCGTGACGCCTTTAAGTGAATCAAAGGTCGAAGTAAGCAAAACCTCGTAAGCGGCCTTCATAAAGATGCTTGCAGGCTTGTAATCGGCGTCAAACTGATAGGTCTTGCCGGGTGTCAGCGTCAAATAGGTCTGCGCAACGGCATCAGAGTTTGCACCCTTATAGTCGATTTCAAGCAACTTCGGCAGGTCCTTGTTATAGCGCTCGCCGGTGCCTTCAATAATCTTACCGTTTTTGGAGGACAACACCGTCGGATCGGGGGCGTAAACCTTTGCCGTGCCGCTTTCCGATTTCACAATGGGACCGTTGTTTTTAACGGTAGAATTCAAAATGGCAATCGCAATGTCGCCGGTCAGGCTGAAGATTTCCTTATCGGACGTGCGGGTGATATTGATTCCGTCAAAAACGTTGATGCATTTATCCTTTAAGGTGAACATTGCACCGGTACCGGTATGCTGGAAGACCGTATTTTGGAATTTGATCATTCCATTCGATTCCCTTGCGGGGGTACTGATAAAGCTACCGCTTCCGCTATGCTTAAAGGTTGCCTTATAGACGTTTGTGGTCGTAGAAAACTCCTTATCGGCAGTGTATCCGATAATATTTCCCGAGCCGCTATGCTGGAACGTACCGCCCTTGATTTCAAGGCTGAAATCGGTCTTATCGCTGTCACGCTGATACAAGAACATATCCCCGCTGCCGGTATGGGTCATAGAGGGGCCCGTACCGTCTGCGTTACCGATCGTCAGCTGCTTCATATTGCCGATGGTAATAATCGGCTGTTTTCCGCCGTCCATACCGTTCGGAGCAGAGAACGTACCGCCCTTGATATCAATAATTCCCGTTCCGGTTGCGGTGTTGGCCATAATCATCGGCTGGGAAACGTCGCTACCGTAAAAGCTACCGCCGTTGATGGCAATCTTCATATTATTTACATCGGCACTGAAAAGACGGTAGCTGGTTTGATAAAACTTACCGCCATTGATAATAAGGGTGTTTACGGCACTGGCGTTATCGCTGTTGTTGAATTTGACGTGACCGTAATACGCACCACCGTTAATGGTAACCATTGCGCCGGTAGAACCGGTTTTTTCCAATTTCAGCACAAAGTTGCCGTCGGCACCCTCAACAGAAGCGTCCTGCTTCAGGGTGACGCCGTCGATCGTAACGGTACAGGCGTCCAAATACAGACCTTCGGTGCTTTTGAAGGTAACGGTACCGTCACCCGTGATTTTAAAGTTACCGTACTGTCTGTATATTTTTTCGTTCATCACGATATTGCCGGTGATGTTGATGGTATCGCCGTCCTGAACGTCTTTGAAAGCCGCTTTCAAAGTTTCGGGACTATTCGCATTGATGACTGAAGACGCATGTACAATGACAAAATTCGATATTATCAGCGAAAAAATCAGAATTGTCGCTAATGCTATGCTTAATAATCTTTTCGATTTCATCAGTTTTCTCCTTGTAACGTTTCAAAGTAAATTATGAAATCCATTCTACCTTTGCGGGGTTCTTATCGAAAATTGCCACCGCAGCCTTCAGGGAGGTCAAGTCAGAAGCATTCGTCCACGAGCCGTAGATTAGTCCCTGATTTGAAACGGTTTTACCATGGTACCAGTAATTATTGGAAATATTCCATTCACCGTTGTTTCCGCCAACCTGAATACGCCAGTTGACCATATAATTGGTGCAGGTATCAAAGGAGTTGCCGGAAATTTCATTGCCCTTTGCAGTCGGGTACATATGCTGCCAGCCGCAAATATGCGAGCCGGTGGGGTCGGGTCTTTGTCTGCCCCAACCGTAGCCTGCAAAACGGCTGATGTTATTGATCATTTTGAAATTATCGACCGTTGCCGGTGAAATATAGGTTGCCCCGTTATTGGCGTGCCAGAATTCAAACGACAAGCAGCAGTATTCCACCAAATTGCTATCGTATGTGATGTTTTTATAAACGTCGAAAACGCCGTTGTTGTAATCACCCTGCCAGGTAATACCCGTATCATAGCACTGATAAACCCAGTTATTTTTAACAATGTGATGATTTACGCCGTTCCAAAACTGGATGCCGTTGCCGTATCTTGTCGTGCCGGATTGAATAGCACCGCCGATAAAGCCGATTTCACAGTTGGTAATGATGGAATTATCCGCACCGGTGTCTAAATCAACACCGAACGTACCGGTATACTTTAAGCAAAGGTTATCCAGCGTGATATCCGGATCATAAACCTTGAAAAGCGCCATTTTTAAACCGGCTTCAATATCTTTGAACTTACTGCCCGGATTTCCCTTATCATAATAGAGATAAATGGTATCCTGATTTTTATTGTAGTAAAAATCGCCGTTCTTTTCCAAAGCGACCAGACCGTTCAGTTTTTTGACACCGACCATTTCGCCGTGATCAAAAACAAGAATGCCGATATCGGGATCAGCCACCGTCAATTTCCATATGTTTTTCATGTTGCTCGGAATCCAGTAATCCTTATTGGCATAGTTTTTAGCCGAGCCGTAAAACCGCGGCTTTAAGCCGGTACCGTAAGAGCCGTAGGTGACGCCTTTTTTACATTTATAACCGGTCGTAAAGCGCCATACGCCGCCGCGTTCAAACAAAACGGCATCGCCCGGCTTTAACAAATTCATACGGAAAATACTTGCATTCATATCTTTGACTGCGGTTTTCGGGCTTTTACCGTCGTTATTGTTATTGCCCTTCGGCGAAACGTAATATTTCGTACCGGTGATTTTATAGTTTTCAAGCGTATTGGGGGCATTCAGTATTTTATTGCGCAACGCAGTTGCCTGTGCATCGGTTTTGCCGGAGGTCACGGTAGCATCTGCCTGCCATTTCGTTTTAAGCGTATCAACCGGATTATCGACGACTACGGTCGTTGTTTCCTCTTCGGGTTCGTCCGTTTCGATAAACTCCATATCCACAAAGCCGTCCGACGTTGTGATCTGGCCCTCGGTCGCATGAATCACATTATCCGAAGTATCCGTACTGCTTGTATCCTGATTCTCGCCGGAATCATCTGTTTTTTCAGCAGAGCTTACTTCGTTTGAACCGGTTTTCTTGCTTGACGTATTGTTTGCGGATTTGTTCGTCTTTGAACATCCGCAACAAAGCAACAGCAAAACCGCTAATAATAAAGCTACTGTCTTTTTCATGCCGGTTAACCTCCTTTTTAATCCCACTTTTTCAGGCAATAGTGGTTGTAAAGTGCCAAAACGATGCCGATAACGATCAATACAATGATGAAATAGAACCACAGCATCGCAGACGCCATATTATATTTAATATCCTTCATCAAACCCGTTGCCGTTGCAACGACCTTGTTGTTGGCGCTTGTGAACTGCGAAATCATGGTATAAATGATAACCAACGACAATACGTGTCTTAACATCGGCACGGTGATCTGCCAAAATTCATCCCACTTATTTGCGCCCTCGATTTTCGACACCTCGTATAACGAGGCGGGAATACCCTGAAGGCCTGCCAAGAACAGGATGATCTGCACGCCGCAGTTCCACGTAAGCGAAACGGTGTTTGAAAGGAAAAACGTTAAAAAGTCCGTTATTTGCGTGGGCAGATTTAAATTCGCAAAAATGGAGCTGTAATCAATAAAGCCGCTTCCCTCTGCGCTGAAATCAAAGATCGATGCGTTGATCGAAGGACCTGCAAGCAGGTTGACGATCACCGACGATTCAATGATAACCGGCAGGAAGAAAATAACACGCATTATTGCTCTGCCGGGGTATTTTTGATTCAGTAATACCGCCAAAATAAGGCTTAATGCAATGATCATCGGCAGCGAATAAAACATCGAGCCGATCGAATCACGAACCAAATCGAGATATTCGGCGTTTTGAAAGAGAGCTACCTTGAAATTTTCAAGACCCACGTAGCTGAATTCAAAGCCTTTGCCCGTTATTGTGATTTCGCTGAATGCGTAACGTATTGAGGATACAAGCGGAATAAAGAAGAAAACAATCAAGCCTAAAACCCAATGAGCAACGAAAGAATACCCATATCTTCGGCGTAGGGATTCAACTCCTCTTGCTTTTTTTCTCATTGATCTGCACCTCTTAATTTGAATTCGTATCCGTTCAGTTTGCCGATTGCAGTATCGACACAAACGGAAGAATGATTGGCATAAACGACCTTGCCGTTTTCAAAGGTCGTTACCGAAACGTTATTGTCATCAACCACGTAATCGACGATTCGAGAACCCTTGGTGGCGTTGTAAACGTCGGCGAAGGTATCGACGTAATGCTTGAGTCGATCCTTACTTGCACCATAACTGCAAGCATACAGCTTGCCGACGTTTGTTTCCATATAGGAAACGTCAAATTCATCGATCAATGTAAACGAAATGCCCATACCCGAAGCCGCCGCATTGGCTAAAACCTTTTCGGGATTGGCGGCAACGTTGACGGAATTCGAATACAACGGCGTGACATCCGAAAATACCATTTGATAGAACGGCACTTCGTTTTTCATCGAGAAATGGATATCTTCGTCCACGTTCAAATCAAACACCGCATCCAACAAACCGGCTGCAAAGTAGGCAGAGGCCTTTCCGCTGATTGCCTTTTTGGATTTTCGCATCTGTGCGATATAGTCCCTGTTTTCGCTTTCGGTCTTGGTAGCAAGTGAATATACCTTACTCTTATTGTAATCGGCATAAGCAATAGAGCCTAAGGATGACAAATTGATGCCGGAAATACCGAATTTATCGGTCGCCTTGAGCACCTTCTTAACGACCTCGCCCTGCTTCCCTCTTGCCAAGATGCGATATTCGCTGTTCGGGTCGGCTATGCCAAGCGGAACGTTTTTGAAATACTTATCCGCCGAATGAAGGATAGCGGTTTTGGCGGAATCGGCAGAATAGCCGAAGCCCTTACCCGATTCGGAGAATTTAGACATTTCAAAATCGAAGAAAAGCGGAATCTTCTTGGACGAAGCGTATTTTTCGATGGCTTCAATATCCTTTTTATTGCCGAGCTTAGAGCTGACGGTTAAGCCGCCGGCGATTTCGCCGTAATTGATACCGGTTTTTCCGTAACCGCTTAAGCAGACAGTCGGATTGTAGGAGGTCAGCTTTTGCAAATCTTCTACAATATACTTTGCACGGTTTACGGTGGTAAGGGTCATCAAACGCTTTTCGGGAACGCCCAAAACGGATTTCGTTGCCATAACGCCGCCCAAAATATCAACGGCATACGGAGAATCGGCAAATTCCGTTTTTTGGATAAAGCCGTTTTTCTCTAAGTATTTTCTGTAACAATCCGCCATACCCCTGCAGCTGGCATTCTCATTTTCAAGGAAATAGCAACCGATCGTTATTCTGTTATTTGTCCGCTCGGAAAGCTGTCTGATATAACCCGAGTCCTTCGATCTGCCCAGCGTATAATCGTAATCAACAAGATACACGTTCGGAGTGACCTTTGCATAATCGGAATTTCGGCTGCCCGTTGTAGCGGTAAATCCCATAGCACCGGAGGATTCCTCGGCAATGCAGAACATCGCATCGTTGCCGTCCTTCAAGCCGAAGACCGGCATTCTTGCCGTTTGCGGCAGATTGATATCATCGCCCGTATCAAGGGCTACAAAGTTGCTCGGCCCCTCGTGATATTCCTTTTCAAGCTCGACGGTATCCTTCGTTTCCATAATGGCACCGTTGCCTACGGGAAGCAGAATGAAGCCGTCTTCACTTTGGTCGCTGACACGGAACATATTGGGCGACGGATTGACGTAAACCAATCTATAATTCGGGTCGCCTTCCTTGATTTCGGAAGATTCAACGGAGATTTTCAGCGAATCGTCCTCAAGATAATAAGAAACGGGGACCGATATTTTATAATTCATAAAATAGTAGGTCAGTTTCACACCGTTCTTGATTTTTTCGGAGCCGATGCGCAAAATTTCCGTGAACTTTTGGTTATAATCTTCATCGTAAATAACGTCGCCGTTCTTATCGCGCATAAGCTCGTAAAACGTGCCGCCGTCGGCACCGCCGGCCTGATAGGTGTCCATACTTTGGACCGAAATATTCAGTCCCGAAGCGGATTTATACTTCCCGTATTCATCCTTGATCAGATTCGACCACACCTTGCCGGTAACCTTATCGGTGACGGAAATTTCGTTGATTTCCTGTCTTTTGTTCATAATATCCGGATTAAGAACCTCGTAATGGAAATCCAAACGAAGTCTGTCGGTTTCGGCAACCGTTTGTGAGGATAATTTCTTTACGTCTTTATCGTTATAGTCCGAGTTGACGTTTTTTGCACCGCAACCGGAAAAGGCCGTTACAAACAAAACAACAGCCGACAATATTGAAGCGGTTTTTTTGAATTTCATCTTCGCCATTTCCCCTTACTATCTGTAAAGAATTTCCGTAAACACCGAGGTGAAGAAATTTCCCACCTGCTGAAGCAGAATAATCACAACAAAAATAACAAATGCCACAAGGATCATAAACAATACCGAAACGAATGCGGTCAGTAAGAATCTGAAGAAATCGAACTCGTGTGCAGACATAATGGCAATGCACAGAATATAGAACGTGACGATCAGCACGACCGTTCCGATGGCATCAAGGATTCTAAGCCCCGAAAGCGAAAGCACGTGCGAAAGAATTACCTTGATATAAATGAAGGCAACGTACGGAAGGAGCGAATAGGTCGTTGCGATCAAGACGTCCTTAAATCTGCCCTTGCCTTCAAACGAGGAGCTGATCAACCAGTTGCAAACCGTCCACAGCAAAACGATACCGACCGTTTTTAAGAGCGTATAACCCGTATTGTAACGGTGAACGACAACGTTGGTTGCAAGGAAGCCCGAGCCTACCGCCTGCAGGACGTTTGCAAGATAATAAAGCAGTAAAATAACCAAGGCAATGATGACAGAGCCTTTGTTTTTCGTTTTGATTTCTTCAAACGACTTAAACGGATGCGTCGGTAATGAAAGCGCGGTCTTAACGTATTCGTTTTTAATCAAAACAAGGTGTTTTTTCTTGGCGATAATCACAAAGGCGATCAGCCCGCCAACCAGCGCCACGACAACCAAAAAGATCCAAACAAAATTGTTCAAGATAAATTTGTTTCTTACAGCCTTCCACGCCAAATCGTAAACCGTGTAGTCAAGGCCGTTTTTGGCATATTCCAAAGCCTTTTCGTATTTGCCCTCGCTTAAATAAGCAATAGCCAAACCTCTGTAAGCCAACTGACAGCTTTTATTTCGGCGGTTGATTTCTTCCCACAACGGCTTAGCGGTCAAATATTCACCGTCCAAATAGGCCGATTGTGCCTGCACCAAAAGATTGCCGTATTCGGTTCTTTCAAAAACCGTGATGCACTTATTGTCGTTATCGAAAACAAGCACGTCGGTGCCGCAAATACACAATGCAACTGCCGAATCGAATATACCGATGCGTTTGGCATTATCATATCCGCCGCCGAAACCGCACAGAAGGTTACATTCGTCATCATAGACGTAAACAAGACCCTTCTGGCTGTCCAAGGCATAGATAAAATCGTTTTCGTCAACGTCAAGTGATACGATGTTTTGCTTTCTCAGCTTGCCGAACTTTTCAACGACCTTTTGCTCAACAAAGTTGATGCTGTCGGCTGAGAGGGAGCTGCCATCGGTTTGACGCTTAAACATAATATTTTCACCGGTCGGTGAAAGCTTGCGGATCTGTCCCGTTCCGTTGTCAGGATCATCGGGAGAAGCTTCGGTACAGGTCAGCACGTAATCCTCGGAGTCCAGACACAAATCGACGAACGAGAAGGGCAATTTCTTTGCCGAAGCCGCCTTTTTTGCATCGGTTTGGGTAAGACGGTTCCACAAATAGGTCAGCGTATCAAGTGCCGATGCCGTAACGGTATGCGAGCCGTAGAAGCCCAAAAACTCATGCTCCGGTGAATAGAGCAGCGCACCGTAATAGCCGCCCAAAATTAGGATATAGGTATATCCCTTTTCGGTTATCGTGATTTTTGACGGTTGATAAAGCAGATCATCGGGGTACAGATTGGAGTCCGGCTGTTCCCACACGTCCGAAACATTACCGTTTTGGTCGGCAATCAAAACACGGAAATTATCCGTATCGCAGACGTAGATCGTTTTATCGTGATCGACGAAAATTCCCAATGCGCCTTCAAAGGCAATATCCTCGCCCGCTTCATCCTTCAAGGTAATAATGCGGTCAAGGGTATAATCCGGCTTTAATACAACGATTTGGGAAAAATCGGAAACAAGCAGCTATATTTTGACTTCGTCATCGGTGCAAAAATCATTGCCACCGGACAATCTGTTTTCTAATCCAAGTGACTGCGCGGTAATCAGCTTGGTAGCCGAATACATATCCTGCGAAACGGCAGCATTCGTGCTGCCGTCGGCAACCTCGTCGTGAACGAACGAGTCGGTCGGGGTCGCCAACGCAGTCATACCGCATGAAACAATCAATATGAAAACTAAGATGAAAGAAATAACTCTTTTCAAACTATTCCACAATCCTTCCGTATGGAATCAATTACTTAATACCCGAGGTACTCATAGTTTCCATGACATTACTTTGGGTTACAAGGAAAACAAGAATTGGAGGTATCATTAAAATTACCGTTACTGCCATTGCACTGCCGGAACGGGCAATACCGCCGGCCGAAATGGAGTTCATTACCTGCGGCAGAGTTTTTAACTGCTCGCTGAAGATCGTACCGCTTGGAATGACGGTCCACATACTCTGGAACGACAGCAGCATGATCGTCATCCACGCCGGTTTTAAGATCGGCATAACGATTTTATGGTACATTTTTATAACGCCGGCGCCGTCGATTCGTGCGGCTTCCAATAACGCATCCGGCACGGAAACGTCAATAAACTGCTTCATAAGGAAGCAACCTACCGCAGAGGGAATTGCCGGCAGAATATATACCCAATAGGTGTCGATCATGCGAAGCTTGGTAAAAATCAAATACTGCGGAACGCTGAGCGTAACACTGTTATAAAGCAGCATGATCTGAATGATCATAAACATCAGGTTTTTGCCGCGCATTTTGGATTTTGAAAAAGCAAAAGCCGCAAGCGACGCCGCAATGATATGTAATCCCGTACCTGCAATGGCAATGAATATGCTGTTAAACAAATACCTTGAAACGGGAACCTGAATTTTTCCAAGCAAAGACGGCAATTCAAGGTAGTTTGACAAGGTCGGTCTTCTTACGATGAATCGCGGCGGGAAAATCAAAAGTTCATCCAAAGGCTTAAAAGAGGTAATTACACAGTAGATCAGCGGCAAAACCGTAAATGCACCTGCAAGAAACAGAAATGAAAAATACACAACGTTTCCG
The DNA here is from genome assembly GCA_024404235.1 of Clostridia bacterium. Taxonomy (GTDB): domain Bacteria; phylum Bacillota; class Clostridia; order Oscillospirales; family Acutalibacteraceae; genus UBA737. The sequence goes on from JAKSQF010000022.1 coordinate 15,491, forward strand.
GCGGTCGAGCGTGTATAACGCCTGTATTGTGGTTTGGTTGATTTCATTTACACTTCTCCTTAGTTATCTTTCTTACCGATCAGGTTTAAGAAAGCGCCGATGCCGTAACGGAAAGCCAATACCAGTAAAAACAGTACCACAGACAATGCCGAGGCATAACCCATTTCGTACCGTGCGGTACCGATATCGGAAATATAAGAAACCAACGTATCGACCGAGTTATTAACACTGGGGTAACCGACGAGGGTCGTCATCAATCCGCTGACGGAGAATACCGATTGGATCTGCATAACAGCGCCGAACAGCAAAATGGATTTCATCGACGGAAGCGTGATGTACCACAGTTCATGCCAGCGGGTTTTGATACCGTCGATGGCGCCTGCTTCATACAGTTCGCTGTCAACGTTCTGCAAACCGGCGATATTGGAAAGGAAGGTAACACCCATACTCATCCAAAGCTGGATGATGATGAGGATCGTCATATTGTAACTGATGTTTTGGAACCAGTTGATCGGCTCGGTGATAAAACCGAAGCTGATCAGCAGGTTATTTAAATATCCGAGGCTGTCGCCGGAAAAGAAGATCTGCCAGACAAAGTAGGCGTTACCGACCAATGCGGGTGCGTAGAAGATAAAGGTCAGTATAACACGCACCGTTCTTGAAAACTCATTGATCATCCATGCAAGGATAAACGCCAGAATGAAGCCGCCGGGACCCGCAATAATCGAAAATTTCAACGTATTGCCCAACACCTTTAAGAAGGTATCGTCGCCGGCAAACATTCTTCCGAAGTTTTCCACACCGATGAATATCGGGCTGGACACCATATCATAATCAAAAAAGCTTAAAACGATTGACGATAATACAGGAAGAATATTAAATACAAAAAAGAGGATCATAAAAGGCAT
>JAKSQF010000220.1 GCA_024404235.1 Clostridia bacterium
TCGGCGCAGATTTTCGCACTTATTATCGAACCTTGCAAAGCTGCAAAGGATTGCGGCAACAAGTCCGAATATGACGGCAAGTTCTATATTTTGGCGTTTGATTTTCAATTTAGGCACTCCATTCAAAGTTGATATACTAAGAATGGACAAATTTTCCTTTAATTATTCAAACCAAACGCCGAAATTTACGGGATGCGCCAAAAACGGATCTTTACCGGCTTCGGCAAAGTGACGGAAAGCTCGGTTAGCATCATCTAAAATATTGAATATACCAAAAACAGTCGGGCCGCTTCCCGAAAGAGTTGCACCCAATGCGCCGCAAGATATCAATTCGTTTACGGCATCTGCATGATCGGTCACCATCATAAAATCGTTTGAAAGTGAATGTGCCAACGCACGCAAATCGCAATTAGCTAGCGCACTGACAGCGTTTTGGGTTTGTGCAAACGAGTAGTTACATTCGTCAATATGGCGGTACATTTCTCCCGTGGAGGCTTTTAAGCCATCCTTAAAACCGACGATATAGCAATCAGGCATCGACCGTAAGGGCTTGATATCTTCACCGATGCCGCCGACTTTTGCAGTACCGCCAATCATACAAAACGGAACGTCAGCACCGACCTTCACGCCGATTTTTATCAAACTCTCATTATCAAGTCTTGTCTCGTATAAACGATCAAGGGCCAAAATCACAGCCGCCGCATCGGCACTGCCGCCGCCCATACCCGCCGCCTGTGGGATTTTCTTTTCGATAGTGACCGAAACGCCGCCGGCAATTCCGGTGGCTTCAAAAAAGTTTTGAGCTGCCTGATAGCAGATATTATTTTCGTTACAGAGCGACTTGTCATCGCAGAACACTTGAATGTTATTTGCCGGTTCAACAGTCAGTGTATCGGCTAAATCGATCGACTGAAAGACCGAATCGAGCAAGTGATAGCCGTCTTCCCGCTTACCGCAAACATCAAGCGTTAGATTCAGTTTTGCATATGCCTTCAGTTTCATGCTTTTTCCCCGTTTCCAAATTCAAAAAGATTACTGCAAAAACAACCAAAACAATTCCAATCCAGCCGGCAACTGAAGGATATTCGCTGAAAATCACCAAGCCGACGAGCGTCGCCACGACCGGCTCAACCGTTGCAATGATCGGCGCACGGTCGGGGGCTACCGTCTTTAACCCGCCGGTATAAAGCAAATACGGAAAAACCGTATTAAAGAGCGCCATTGCGATTGCCACGGGAACTGCACCGAGCGGGATGATTGCGGCAGGCGTCAACGCAAGCTGAATTAAATCCTTAAAAACAAACGGCAAGGTGCCGATCAAAGCGAAAACAAAGGTATAAAACGTGATAGTTAAAGACGGATAGCCACGTCGCAAAAGCAACTCGCCGAAGACCGTGTAAAGTGCATATCCGAAGCCGGTCATAAGGCCAAAGCCGAGACAAGCGGGTGTTAGGCGTACGCCTTGTCCGGTAACGCCCGAGACCAACACACAGCCGACAAAGGCGATCAGACACGCACCGATTTTTTTCAAAGTAAACTTTTCCTTAAAAAGCGGAACGGATATGAACATTACGAAAAAAGGTGCTGTGTAAAGCAAAACAGCGGCAACGGAAAGTGTCGACAGCGACATCGTCTTATAATAACAAAAATTAAACAACACGATGCTGAAGATACCCGTGCAGGCAAAAAGCCACAGATCCCGAATTTTGATACGCAAGGCGGATCTGTCTTTGACAGCAAAATCAGAAAAGTAAATGAGGCGCGGAGAAATACCGTCATCATATTGCTGATGTGAAAGTGCTTTAAACCACGAACGTAGATGCCCGCCGTGCCCCAAAGTGTCTCCGCCAAAACAATCAGCCAAACGCCGATTTTTTCAGCGGATTTTTTATTAGAAAGTAATTGCATCGGTCAAACCGCCAATCCACTAAAATGTTACTTTATATTGTACGGAATTAAGGCGGTACTGTCAAGTATCCGTCCTCAAATTTCGAACTGATTTTTGAAAAGCAGTTGTCAAATGCAACGAAATGTGATAAAATATAGAAAAAATACCATTGGAGGTCTTTATTTTGTCCGAAAATATTGTTATTACCAGCGACAGCACGACCGATCTTGGCACTGCTTTACAGGAACGCTATCACATCACTACCCTACCGCTTGGTATCGTTTTGGGCGATAAGCTTTATTTTGACGGTGTTGATATTACACCCGCAGATATTTATGCGCATCACGACAAAACCGGCGAACTGCCGAAGACAAATGCCACTAATATTGATGATGCCGTGCAGTTCTTTAAACCTTTTGTTGATGCCGGCAAAACCGTCATTCACTTTACCATCAGTTCCGAAATGTCTTCCAATTATAATAATGCCCGTTTGGCCGCCGAAATGGTCGGAAACGTCTTTGTCGTAGATTCAAGAAATCTTTCCACCGGCGGAGGTTTACTTGTTTTGGCCGCCGCCGATATGGTTGAGCAGGGCCTTCCCGCAGCAGAAATCGTGCAAAAAATCAACGAGCTCGCCCCGTATGTTGATGCTTCTTTTGTTATTGACAGTTTAGAATATCTTCACAAGGGTGGCCGTTGCTCGGCACTTGCAATGCTTGGTGCCAACTTGATGAAATTAAAGCCGTGCATTCAGGTTAAAAACGGCGTGATGGGCGTTTCCAAAAAGTATCGCGGAAAATACCCCATTGTGCTTGAGCAGTATGTCCGCGAGCAGTTGGCTGATATCGATAACGTCAATTTGGATCGCGTGTTCATTACACACGCCGGTTGCGATGACGAGATCGTTCAAAACATTGTTGCTTTGGTTAAGGAAATCGCTCCCTTTAAAGAAGTTTTCGTCACCACGGCAAGTGCAACAGTTTCGTCCCATTGCGGCAAAGATACACTCCGCGTTCTGTTTATTCGCAAGTCACAAATCTAA
>JAKSQF010000221.1 GCA_024404235.1 Clostridia bacterium
CTCTGCACCGCAAGTTTCAAGGGATTGTGCCGTATGAGATTTTGAAGAGCCGGTAGCTCCACCGCATCCGTCACGGCCGGTAGCTCCACCAAGCAGGATGACAACATCTCCGGGTGTCGGAACTTCCCGACGCACATTTTTTTCGGGAGCAGCGGCAATAACGGCACCTATTTCCATTCGTTTTGCAGCATAACCCGGATGATAGATTTCATCTACAATGCCGGTTGCAAGACCGATTTGGTTGCCGTAGGAAGAATAACCGGCAGCCGCCGTAGTTACTATTTTCCTTTGCGGAAGCTTTCCGGGAATAGTTTCTTCAATTGGTTTTGTCGGGTCAGCGGCACCGGTCACACGCATCGCACCGTAAACATAACTCCGTCCCGACAGCGGATCACGGATAGCACCGCCAATGCAGGTAGCCGCACCGCCGAACGGTTCGATTTCGGTCGGGTGGTTATGCGTTTCATTTTTGAAAAGCAAAAGCCACGGTTCGGTAACGCCTTCCACTTCCACGTCAATTTTTACCGTGCAGGCATTGATTTCGTCACTCTCGTCCAACCGGTCAAGTTTTCCCCCCGCTTTCAATGCTTTTACGGCGACTGTGGCAATATCCATTAAGCACACCGGCTTTGTTCTGCCGAGCTTTTCCCTTACCTCAAGATACGCCTTATAGGTATCTTCAATAAGTTTGTCTTCAAACTTTACATCATCGATAACGGTTAAAAATGTTGTGTGGCGACAGTGATCTGACCAATAAGTATCAATCATTCGGATTTCAGTAATGGTCGGGTCACGATGTTCCGACAGAAAGTATTCCTGACAAAAAGCAATATCGTCCTCGTCCATTGCAAGACCGTATTTTACCACAAACTCCGCAAGTTCTTCTTTTGAAAGTTTTGTAAACCCGTCCAGCGTTTTTACAGTAGTCGGAATATCATATTCGGTAGCAAGCGTTGTGGGCAAATCAAAGCCGGTTTCTCTTGCTTCAACGGGGTTGATGACATATTTTTTGATTTTTTCAAGTTCGTCTGCCGAAACGGTTCCGGAAATTACATAGATTTTCGCCGTCTGCACGGTAGGACGCTCACATTTTGCACTGAGCTGTATACACTGCGCCGCAGAATCGGCACGCTGGTCAAACTGCCCCGGCAGATATTCAACTGCAAAGGCGGTTTCCTTATCAAAAGACAAGGTAGTGTATGTAATATCCAATTGCGGCTCCGAAAAAACAGTTCTTACGGAATTTTCAAACAATTCTTCGGTAATATTTTCAGCATCGTATCGGTTAATGATGCGCAAATCCTCAATTCCTTCAATTCCCAAAAGCGATACGAGTTCATTTTTCAGGGCTTTGGCTTCATGAGCCAATTCGGGCTTCTTCTCAACATACACTCTATATACCATGATTTTTTTGCTCCTCTCTTAAAGCCTTAGCACCGATATCTTTTCGAAAATATGCATTTTCAAAATGAATTTGCGTCACTTTTTTATAGGCAGAACGGATCGCCGCTTCAAGATTATCCTCAGTTGCGGTAACACCGAGTACTCTGCCGCCGTTTGTCAAAAGCTTGCCGTTTTCTGTCTTCGCGCCGGCAACATACACAGAATCCTTTATTGAATCGGGAATCGAAATTTCAAAACCTTTACCGTAGGAAAGCGGGTAGCCGTTTGATGCCATGATAACACAGCAAGCGGTGCCGTCTTTGAATTTCACCGGCGTTTCGGCAAGTTTTTCGTCCGCAACGGCTTTCATGACGGTGAACAAATCGCTTTCAAGCAAAGGAAGAACAACCTGCGTTTCGGGGTCCCCGAAGCGGCAGTTGTATTCAATGACCTTCGGTCCGTCTTTTGTCAGCATCAATCCAAAATATAGACATCCTTTAAAGGTTCTGCCTTCAGTATTCATCGCCTTTACGGTCGGCAAGAAAATTGTGTCCATACAAATCTTTGCGATGTCTTCGGTATAAAACGGATTGGGTGCAACCGTACCCATACCGCCGGTGTTCAGCCCTGTGTCGCCATCGCCAATGCGCTTGTGATCCATCGACGAAACCATCGGTTTCACGGTTTTGCCGTCCGTAAAAGCCAAAACTGACACTTCCGGTCCCTCTAAATATTCCTCAACAACGATTTTGTCGCCGCTTTTGCCGAATTTTTTGTCTGTCATAATTTCATTAACGGCATTTATCGCTTCTTCTTTTGAAAAAGCGATAATAACTCCTTTACCGAGTGCCAGACCATCAGCTTTGATGACCGTTGGGATAGGTGCGGTTTTAAGATATTCAAGTGCTGCTTTCGGATCGTCGAACACCTGATATTCGGCAGTGGGAATGCCGTATTTTTTCATCAAACCTTTAGAATAAACCTTACTTCCCTCAATGATCGCCGCATTTTTGCGGGGACCGAAGCAAGAAATGCCTGCTTCTTCCAAACGGTCAACAAGCCCCAAAACCAGCGGATCATCCGGAGCAACAATGGCAAAATCAATCGAATTTTCTTTTGCAAAAGCAACAATTTTGTCAAGTTCACACGCACCGATATTCACGCACTCGGCATCGCAGGCGATTCCGCCGTTTCCGGGAAGTGCATATATTTTATCAATGTTTTTGTTTTCTTTTAGTTTCTTTATGATGGCGTGTTCACGTCCGCCACCACCAACAACCATTATTTTCATATTGGTCGCCTCATCAATGATGGAACAAACGCATTCCGGTGAATGCCATGACCATACCGTATTTATCGGCACATTCGATCACGAGATCATCACGGATAGAACCGCCCGGCTCTGCCACATAGGAAACACCGCTTTTCTTTGCCCGTTCAATATTATCACCAAAGGGGAAGAACGCATCAGAACCGAGAGAAACACCCGTAATCGTAGCAAGATATGCTCTTTGTTCAGCATCGGTAAACGGCTCGGGCTTACTTA
>JAKSQF010000222.1 GCA_024404235.1 Clostridia bacterium
AAGGCTGAATACATTAAATTTTATGCCGTCTTGGAAAACCAAGGCGGCTTTTTTGCGCAAAAAAGAACACCGACGTTCAATCGGTGTTCTTTTACTCTTTTTGTTACTACATCTTTTCGATGGTAGCCATCAAATAATCGGCAAACTCAGCACCGGTAGCCCCGTCGTCACGGCCGGTGATCACATATTTCGGATCGGTGACCGTGCAATAGGTCAGTGCCTTGTCCAGCTTATCCGCCTTTTCAGTGAATCCCATGTGGCGAAGCATCATTTCGGTTGCTTTGAACATACTGGTCGGGTTTGCATACTGGCCTCTGCCCTGCTCAATCATACGCGGAGCAGAACCATGGATAGCCTCGAACATGGCATATTCATCACCGATGTTTGCACTACCGGCAGTACCGACACCGCCCTGAATCTGTGCGGCCTCGTCGGTAATGATATCACCGTACAGGTTCGGCAAAACGAAGACCTGGAACTTGGAACGCTGACGCTCGTTGACGAGGTTGGCGGTCATAATGTCAATGTACCAATCCTCTGCCGTGATTTCCGGATAATCCTTCGCAACCTCGTGGCACAGTTCAGAGAAAGTGCCGTCGGTCTTTTTCATAATGTTTGCTTTAGTTACGATAGCAACATTGGTTTTGCCGTTTTTACGTGCGTACTCAAAAGCGGCACGGGCAATACGCTTGGTACCTTCATAGGTAGTGACCTTGAAGTCAAAGCAAAGCGTATCGTCAATTTGAACACCGCGGGAACCGAGGACGTACTCACCTTCCGTATTCTCACGGAAGAAGGTCCAGTCAATGCCGGCATCGGCAACTGCAACGGGACGAACGTTGGCATAAAGATCCAACTCACGGCGCATGGCAACGTTAGCACTTTCCAGCGTGCCGCCCTTCAACGTGGTAGTCGGTGCCTTCAGGATAACATTGCAGGCCTTGATTTCAGCCAAGACATCATCCGGAATTGCCTGATTATGAGCAATACGGTTTTCAATGGTCAACCCCTCAATGGTGCGCAGTTCAATCTTACCGGCCGCAATTTCGTCTTTCAGGATAAACTGCAACAATCTTTCGGATTCAGCCGAAATAATCGGGCCGATACCGTCGCCACCGCAAATACCGATGATGATTTTATCCATCTTTTCGTAATCGGTGTACTTCTTTTCCGATTCCATTTTGCGTTCACGGGCGATCTGCTCCAACAAAAGGGTGCGGAACTGTTCCACAGCAAGGTCAATTTGTTTTTGTTCTTCCATAATGGCAACTCCTTTATTTTAATTCATTTTCGTATAAGCAAGCAAGCCGCCTGCTTTTAAAATCTGCTTTTGACGGTCGGTAAAGTTACAGCAAAGTGCAATCTTCTCACCGGTCGTTTCATCCGTTAAGGTAATCTTACCGCTATCCATTCCGGCGAATACATCGGAAACACTCAAGGTGTCACCCTGCGTCAAACGATCGTAATCATCGGGATTTTCAAAGGTCAGCGGCATAATACCGACATTGATCAGGTTGGCAACGTGAATACGTGCAAAGCTCTTGGCAATAACCACGCGAACGCCGAGATACATCGGTACCAAGGCGGCATGCTCACGGGAAGATCCCTGTCCGTAGTTGCTTCCGCCGACGACAATGCTTTGACCCAGAGCCTTTGCACGCTCGGGGAAGGTCTTATCACATACGCCGAAACAGAACTGCGACAGATGCGGAATATTGGAACGGTAGGGCAAAATCTTTGCACCGGCCGGCATAATGTGGTCGGTTGTAATGTTATCACCAACCTTCAAGACCAATTCAGCAGTCAAACTATCGGTCTGCGGATGCTGTTCGGGGAATGGCTTAATGTTCGGGCCGCGCAGAACTTCCAAATCGGCAGCCTCCGCCCCATCGGCCGGTTCCAAAACGGCGGTATCATTGATTTTGAAGGATTCGGGCATTTTGATTTCCGGCATTTCGCCAAGCAAACGCGGATCGGTGATCTCACCGGTCAAAGCGGCGGCAACAGCGGTTTCGGGCGAAACGAGATAAACCTGACCGTCCGCAGTACCGCTTCTGCCTTCAAAGTTACGGTTAAATGTACGCAACGATACACCGGCAGAATTCGGCGAGAAGCCCATACCGATACAAGGTCCGCAAGCACATTCAAGCAGACGCGCACCGGCGGCAAGAATATCACTTAAAGCACCACAATCGGAAAGCATGGAAAGAACCTGCTTCGAGCCAGGCGAAACCGACAGGCTGACCGACGGCTGAATGGTTTTGCCCTTCAGTAAAGCGGCAACCTTCAACATATCCAACAGCGACGAGTTGGTGCAGGAACCGATACAGACCTGATCGACCTTTACGCCTTTGAGCGACGAAACCTTCACAACGTTATCGGGGCTGTGCGGGCAGGCAATCAGCGGTTCAAGTGTATTCAAATCAATTTCGATGATCTTATCGTAAACAGCATCGGGATCGCTCTCAAGCGGTGTGTAATCTTCGCCACGGCCCTCGGCTTCCAAAAATGCTTTAGTCACTTCGTCTGACGGGAAGATCGAGGTAGTCGCACCTAATTCGGTACCCATATTGGTAATGGTGGCACGTTCCGGAACGGAAAGCGTTTTAATGCCTTCGCCGCCCCATTCGATAATGGCACCGACGCCACCTTTGACGGAAAGGATACGCAGGATTTCAAGGCTGACGTCCTTTGCGGTTACAAAAGGACGAAGTTTACCGGTTAAAACAACCTTATACATCTTCGGCATAGTGATATAGTATGCACCACCGCCCATTGCAACGGCAACGTCCAAACCACCGGCACCGAATGCCAGCATACCGATACCGCCGCCGGTCGGAGTATGACTGTCAGAACCAATGAGGGTCTTACCGGGCTTGCCGAAACGCTCCAACTGAACCTGGTGGCAAATGCCGTTA
>JAKSQF010000223.1 GCA_024404235.1 Clostridia bacterium
GCAACGTCACGTTCGGCGGGCAGCAGATTGTAGTTTCGAATGACCGTGATGGCTCGACGGGAGGCGTTGAATTCTACCGGCAGCGTTACTGACTGAAACAGTAAAACCGTGCTGAACAGTATGATGCCGATATAAGCCAATTCGGAAAAACCGAGTATCAGTCCGATCAAAATCAGCGGAAAAGAAATGCGGGAACCGAAATTGCAAATTGGTAAAATGGCATTGCGCACCTTGATGGGGCTGTAATCGGTGGCGTGCTGAACGGCGTGACCTGCTTCATGTGCAGCAACACCGACAGCGGCGATCGTTCGACTGTCGTAAACGTCATCCGATAAGCGAATAACATTGGCTGTCGGGTCGAAATGATCGGTCAAACTGCCGGAGATCCGTTCAATGCGGACGTTGTGGACACCGTTTAATTCCAATACACGCCTTGCGGCTTCGGCACCGCTTAACGGTGAAAAACGCTTTGAATACTTCGAAAAAGCTGATTTCACCCAAGCTTGCGCCAATAAAGAAATCAGCAAAGCCGGCAGAATGAAAATGATATAAGTCGAGTAATAACTAAAGTCACCTAAATAATAAAAGTTGTGCATAAAAAGCCTCCGTACAGAGTGGTTGTCTCTTTTTATGTTTGCGTTAAAGCGTAAGGTTATACGTTAAAACGGAACAAAACAATATCGCCGTCCTGCATAACGTATTCTTTGCCTTCGCTTCGAACAAGGCCTTTTTCTTTTGCGGTTACCATATTGCCGCCGCAGGTGTTGATGAAGTCGTCGAAAGCAATGACCTCCGCACGGATGAAGCCGCGTTCAAAGTCGCTGTGGATCTTACCGGCGGCCTGCGGTGCTTTCGTGCCTGCGGGAATGGTCCATGCACGAACCTCCGGCTTGCCGGCGGTCAAATAAGAAATAAGTCCCAACAAGCGGTAGCAGGTTTTGATCATACGGTCAAGACCCGAACGTTCTAACCCAAGCTCGGATAAAAACAAGGCCTTTTCTTCATCGTCAAGGCTTGAAATTTCAGCTTCCAATGCGGCACAGATCGGCAGGATTTCCGCCTTTTCGGTTTCGGCGATTTTCTGCACGGTCTTGTAATGTGCGTTGTCATCGATGCCGCCCGTAAAGTCGTCTTCACTCATATTGCAGGCGTAAATGACCGGCTTTGCCGAAAGCAGGGGTGTGGTGTTCAAAACCTCGCGTTCGGTATCACTTTCAATTTCCATCGAGCGTGCCGGCAATCCGTTTTCAAGGTGAGCGTTCAGTCGGGTCAGGAAATCGACCTCGGCAGCCATGGATTTGTCACCCTTCATAGCCTTCTTTGCACGGTCTAAACGACGGCCGACAATTTCCATATCCGAGAAAATCAGCTCCAAATTGATGGTTTCAATGTCGCGCGCAGGATCGACCGAGCCTTCTACGTGGATGACGTCGGTGCCTTCAAAACAGCGCACAACGTGAACGATGGCATCCACTTCACGAATGTTTGCCAAAAACTTGTTGCCAAGGCCCTCACCCTTGGAAGCGCCCTTTACAAGACCGGCAATATCGGCAAATTCAATAACGGCCGGCGTGAACTTGTCCGGATCATAAATTTCGGCCAGTTTTTCCAGCCGTTCGTCCGGCACGCTGACCATACCGATGTTCGGTTCGATGGTGCAGAAGGGGTAGTTTGCAGACTGTGCGCCTGCGTTGGTGATTGCGTTGAAGAGTGTGGATTTGCCTACGTTGGGCAATCCGACCATACCTAATTTCATAAAACATCCTCCAAAGGCAAATTTCGCCTTATAAATTATCTAAATTATTATATAACTAAATATCTTACTTTACAAGTAAATTTAATAAAAATAATAAAAATAATTGAAAAAGTCTTTGCAAATCTTAAAAAATATAGTATACTATAAAATAGCATAGTTTTGCCTTTTGGCAACAACAAGAAAGGAAGTGCTGTAAATGCGCAGTAATTACACTGTTTCGCTGGAAAAAATCATCGAAGAATTTTCACTTGAATCGATTTACCTTCCGGGTGAAGCCGCCGATATTTTGATTGCTACTGCCGAAATCAACCGTCCGGGTCTGCAAATGGCCGGTTATTTCGAATTTTTTGATGCCGAGCGTATACAAATCATCGGTATCAGCGAGGACAGTTTCTTAAAACGCTTTACGCCCGAAAAGGCGGACAGCCGTTTGAATGAGTTTTTTTCAAGAAAACCGCCTGCCGTAATCGTCGCCCGCAATCTGCCGATCGCCGATGCCTATATCGAGGCTGCAAAAGCCCACGGTGTGCCGTTGTTCCGTACGGCGGAATCAACGTCGGATTTCACCTCGGCGCTGATTGCGTATTTAAATCTGCATTTGGCACCCCGTATCACCCGACACGGCGTTTTGGTCGAGGTTTACGGTGAAGGTATTTTGCTGTTGGGCGAAAGCGGTGTCGGTAAAAGTGAAACGGCGATCGAGCTGATCAAGCGCGGTCACCGACTCATCGCCGACGATGCGGTCGAAATTCGCCGTGTTTCCAGTAAATCTTTGGTCGGTAATGCACCCGATAATATCCGCCATTTCATCGAATTGCGCGGAATCGGCATTATCAACGCCAGCCGTATTTTCGGTGCCGGCGCCGTAAAGCTGACCGAAAAAATCGACCTGGTGATCAGTATGGAGCCGTGGGACAGCACCAAGACCTATGACCGTATCGGTTTGGACAACCAAACGACCCGTATTTTGGGGTTGGATGTACCGTCATTGACCATTCCGGTTCAACCCGGTCGAAATCTGGCGGTCATTATTGAGGTTGCCGCCATGAACAGCCGTCAGAAAAAACTCGGTTACAATGCGGCACAGGATCTGCTGAACCGTTTGGGTATGGACGATCAGGC
>JAKSQF010000224.1 GCA_024404235.1 Clostridia bacterium
ATATCGATTTTTCCGATTGGCGATCCGATTGACCATACACCAAGACCGGCCTTATCCATTTTTTCTTTGACCTCTTTGGCCTTTTCCAACGAAATATCGGAAACATTTTGTCCATCCACGTTTCTGATTTCAAGCCCATTGAGGTTATTGCGTTTCATTGCAATAATCTGATCGTCTATTTTTGCATTGGACTCATCTGCAAAAGCATAGATTCTTGCTTCATTCATAGTAAACTCTCCTGTTTTATTACAATCTTTCAATTGCCGTACGAAAGGCATCGTCAGCATTAACTCTTTTGTAAAAATGCGTTCTTTATTTTCACAAGCGGAAAACTGTTTGTAATATCGCTGTCCGAATTCTATCAACGACATCATGTCGAAACGAAGACAGTCCCCTCGATGGGTTAATCCATCAGCGCTTGCAAACGGACACATTTTATCCTGATGGTCAAACAATCAACCACCCGAAGTCAATTCAATGCATCCTATTTTTATACACCGGAGTATGCCGAGAAGCCACCGTCGACAGGAACGGTTATACCTGTTACAAAACCGGATTTACTTTCATCCAGCAACCAATCCATCGTACCGAGAAGCTCTGCAGCCTCGCCAAATCTGCCCATAGGGGTAGAACGCAGAATTTTATCGGTTCTCGGTGTTGCGGTGCCGTCCTCATTAAAAAGCAAGGCACGATTCTGATTTGTCACAAAAAATCCCGGTGCAATTGCATTTACGCGGATACCTTCCTTAGCAAAATGAACCGCAAGCCACGAGGTAAAGTTGGAAACCGCTGCCTTGGCCGCTGAATAAGCTGGGATTTTAGTGAGCGGTCTGTAAGCGTTCATAGAAGAAATGTTCAACCCCGAACAACCCTTGCGGCCGATCATATCGGGCATAAATACCTGACTGGGCAATAAAACGCCCTTTAAGTTTAAGTCAAAAACGAAATTAAAACCATTTTCTTCAATATTGAAGAAGGTCAAAATGTCTTCAGCTTTTTCATCACCGGGCTGGTATTCTTCGTGCGCAGTGGTGCATTTCGGGTTGTTACCGCCTGCACCGTTAATCAAAACGTCGCATTTTCCGAAATCCTTTAATACTTCGCCGTGCACTTTTTCAATATCGGCTTTGTCAAGGCAGTTGCATTTATAAGCCTTTGCATTGCCGCCGTTTACGTTGATTTTCTCTGCCACGTCGTTTACGGCCTGCTCGTTGATATCAAGCAGCGCAACACGGTTTTCTTTACCGAGATGCTCAGCAAAGCCGGAGCATAAAACACCGCCTGCACCTGTTATAACAATTGTCTTTTTCATTCTTTTGCTTCCTCTTTTTCCTTAAAGTCACTTAATCGTTCGTATCAAAAACCTTTTTAACAGCATCGAGATAGCCATAGCCATATCGATCATCCGGCTGCAAATAACTGGTTTCTGTCCACTCATTCCAACTGTTGATAGTAATTAAGTTTACATTGGTTTCATCGGCAAGCTGTTTAGCTTCACGCAATGCCGCCTCGAAAACCTCCGGCGGATTGTTTTTTACCACATTGTCGGTATGACCGGAATAACGTGGAGTGTTGTCCCATCCGACCGAAACATGCGGAAAATACGGCAATGAAAAATCGCGTTCGCATTCTGCCCATTCTTCTCTAACAAGTTTCATGATCTCATTATAATCGGTATTCATCGGAGCAAAATGAGCATACTGATAATGGGTCAGCGAAGAAAACGGCAGATAATCCATCAAATCCTGCGGGTGGAAAACCCGTTCGCCGCCATCAAAACCGGATAAATTTGTTTTAACAATTCCATACTTGATCAACTGATAATGCATACCATTAAAGCCTTGTTTTTTAGCTTCATTATCGAGCCATTCCAATTCTTTGCAAGTATTTTCCAAACCGCCAAGTCCGGTAATCAAATTTTGTAAATCGTAGATACTCAAAACCGGACGGTTATCGATACAATAGTATTCGGGCAGACAAAAATACTTTTCCAACCAACGCAAGGCAATCTTACGGAACTGTTCGGAGCTGACCGCACCTTGCCAAATAATTGTGTCATAATCGGCTTGTGAAATACGGCGATCCCATCCGTAGGTCACGTCGTGATTAGCCCACATTAAATAGAATTTCATCTTTGAGCGGTTTTTTGCCTGTAAAAATCCGTTGTTTAGGCATTGTTCCAGAAACGGACGGTCATCATACCAGTACCAGTCATAGATAAAAACATTGACCCCGTGATCAACGGCCGCTTCAATCTGCATTTCCATAACGTAGGGATCGGCTTCGTTGCAATATCCCCAAAGCGGCTTACGTGGCCATTCGTGACCGACATACTGTGCCCGAGCCGCTTTTACGGTTTCCCATTCGCCGTAACCCTCTGGCCAAAAAATACGGGTTCTGCCCTCATCACCGGTATAAGCAGGCCAAATATATGCCGCAACATCATACTTTTTCATATTATTTTCTCCTTTTTTGAATAGGTGATTTCAATATTTTCTCCTTCAAAAATGACCGGTTCGGCTAATGTAATCCCGCTTGGAATACAAAGTTTCATTCCATTTTTGCGGGATAATTCTGCTTCCAACATACCAAACGGTGTCGGCACGGTAATTCGAGCAAATTCAAGACCAAACAACTGCGGATGGAGGGCTATTTTTTTCCAACCGGGTTTTATGATTTTCAACCCGAGGATTTTTTGCGGAAGCTGATAGGTCGGTGTGCCGCCCCATACGTGACTGTAATCAAATTCATAAGTGCCGCATCCGCTTTGCCAGCCCTCCTGCAATCCCTTTTGGAATTCCAACATACAGTACCATTTTTCAAACTGCTTCATTCCGTCGGTTTCAAACAAACCGACACGATCGATTGCTTCCA
>JAKSQF010000225.1 GCA_024404235.1 Clostridia bacterium
CGACCGACTTTTTCGACGGTTGGATGCAAAACCCCGATTCGGCGATGATTTCCTGCAACGACGGTTTTCGTCCGGTCAGTTTTCTGCTGGAAATCGCACCCAAAACGGGCACTGAGGAATGATACTGCGATCAAGCCGTATTGGAAAAATATAAATGAAAGAAATCATTTTAAGTGCTGACAGCGACGGCGTTTTGTTTTTGGTGCCGGATGTTGTGGCCGAAAACTTGGCGGAATACTGTCTTAAATTTTGCGATTGGGTATATACAAATCCAAAGTTTGAAACAAAAGACGGGGTTTGCTATAATCACTATGATTTTATTGATTGTTTAAATGAAATTCTTTTTCCAAATGAAATTTCAAAAGAAATTAAAAACGTAGGGCCGATTTTCAAAGAACCGCGGGCGCAGTATCAAGGCATACCGTATTATAATTTTTGATTCAATTTATGATGATTAACCAAAAAAGCCACCGAAGAGAAATGATTTCTCTTCGGTGGCTTTCAAAATTTATGATTCGCTTAAACGGTATACTTCGCGTCGTACTGTTCGTAATCCGCCATAAAGGATTTGTTTTCTTCAGAACGGATTTTATTCAGGTACTTATGCGCATCCAACTTCGCGGAGTTCAACTGCATGGTGTAAACCGCAACGTTGGAACAGTGGTCCGAAATGCGTTCGTAGTTTGTCAGCAAATCGGAGAAGACAAAGCCTATTTGAACGGTACAGTCGCCGGCCTGCAGGCGGGCAATGTGACGTGCCTTCAGCTCGTCCTTCAACTTGTCGATGATCTGCTCCAGTGGCTCAACGTGACCTGCCAAATCAGAATCATTATCTACGAATGACTGAACGGTCATACCGATGATTTCGTTAACGGCAGCGGCAATCGTATCCAACTCGGCCTGCGCGTTTTCGGAAAAGATGATGCTTTTCTCGCTGATTTCCTGCGCAACCTCGGCAATATTCAAGGCGTGGTCGCCCATGCGCTCAAAGTCGCCGATGCTGTGTAACAGTCGACCGACGCTGTGCGAATCGGCATCACTTAGACGGTTGTGACTTAACTGAACAAGATAAGTGCCGAGCTTGTCCTCGTATTTATCGGTCAAGGTTTCAATATCGGCAATTTTCTTGTGCAGGTTCTCGTCATAATGCCCGACCATTTGGATCGCCTGCAGCATTGCGTCACGCGAATATTCGGCCATTTCCACGGTCAAACGGTGGCATTCCGAAATGGCAAGCGTCGGGTTGTTCATCAAACGCTCGTCCAAGAAAACGGTATGCGTGATCTTATCGTCACCGCGGACGGTTTTGCGGCACAGCGAAAACAGCGGACGTTTCAGCGGCATAAAGGCAATGGTGTTGAGGATGTTAAACAAACTGTGTACCATTGCAACACCGATAATGCCGATTTGTCGACTTAAAAGATGCGGGAAGATCGCCATAGCAGGGTACATTAAAAGCATACAAACCACACCGCCGATGGCGTTGGTGAAGATGTGCATTGCAACCACACGCTTGGCCTCTTTGTTGGTACCGATGCAGGACAGTAGCGCCGTCATACAGGTACCGATGTTCGCACCCAAAATCAGCGGAATAGCAGTTTGGTAATTGACCATACCGGTTACAGCCAACGCTTGAACGATAGCAACCGTAGCGGCCGAAGACTGAATAATGCCGGTAAACAGGGTAGAGGCCAACAATGCCAACGCCGGACTTTGGAAGGCGGTCAGCAGTACACGCAGATTATCCTTTTGCTCGGAAACGGCACTGCTCATCATGGTCATACCCGACATCAAAATGGCAAAGCCGATGAAAATCAGTCCGAAGTTTCTCTTGCGTTCCTGCTTGGAAAACATCCGCATTGCAATGCCGATAAAGGCCAACAGCGGGGCAAAGGTAGCCGGTTTCAAAAGGGTCAACGCAAAATTTTCACCGCTGATGCCCGAAAGGGTCAAGATCCACGCCGTCAGCGTTGTGCCGACGTGCGATCCCATGATCATCCCGAAGGTATCGGCAAAATCCATAATACCGGAGTTTACCATACCGACTAACATTACGGTCAGTGCAGAAGAGGACTGCACGGCAATGGTAATGCCGGCGCCCCACAGGAAGCCGGATAGGTCGTTGGCGCCCACTTTACGCATTGTGCGTTCCAGCTTGCCGCCGGCCATCTGCTCCAGACCCGAGGACATTGTGCTCATTCCGTATAGGAAGAAGGTCAGGCCGCCCAGCAACAGGGCGATCATGGTAAGAACCTGTGTTGAAGTCATATCAATCTCCCTCGCTGATTAAAAGCGGATCTTCTCGGTGATATATTCCTTTAATTTATCAATGGCAATGCGCTCCTGCTGCATGGTGTCACGGTCACGCACGGTCACGCAGTGATCCTCCAAGGAATCAAAGTCGTAGGTAATGCAAAGGGGGGTGCCGATTTCATCTTCACGGCGATAACGCTTACCGATCGAACCGGCATCGTCAAAGTCGATCATAAAGTCGGCCGAAAGTGCGTTCTTGATTTCCAGTGCCTGCTCGCTTAACTTTTTGGAAAGCGGCAGAACTGCGGCCTTGAAGGGGGCCAGTGCCGGATGCAGGTGCAACACGGTGCGTTTGTCACCCTTTTCGTCGATTTCCTCGTCATAAGCGTCGCACAGGAAGGCCAGCGTTACACGGTCTGCACCAAGCGACGGCTCAATAACGTACGGTACGTACTTTTCGTTGGTTTCGGGATCGAAATATTCCAGCGGCTTGCCCGAATGCTCACGGTGCTGGGAAAGGTCGTAGTCGGTGCGGTCGGCAACGCCCCACAACTCACCCCAACCGAACGGGAAGAGGAATTCAAAGTCGGTTGTGGCTTTGGA